>JAJTIB010000013.1 GCA_021300075.1 Rickettsiales bacterium | reverse complement strand
TGCAAGGAATACTTCTTCCCTGAAACCTGAAACCCGACTCCTCCTCCCGCACTGCAAAAATTTTTTCTCTTTCCGTTTACGTGGGATTTGCTAGGCATCCGGACAGGTTCATCAAGGAGTCATTATGTCGTCATCCTACGCCTTCCGCCACAGTCAATTCCGTGATGCCATTCTGGATGCCGTTTCACTTCGCC
The DNA here is from genome assembly GCA_021300075.1 of Rickettsiales bacterium. GTDB lineage: Bacteria > Pseudomonadota > Alphaproteobacteria > Rickettsiales > UBA3002 > JAFLDD01. Next base: position 22,869 of record JAJTIB010000013.1, on the reverse strand, counting down.
ACCGTCCCTTCACCGAAGCTTTCTACGCTCAATCCACCGCCGATGAACTGGCATCGCTGACGTCTGAACGCGCCGCTGAGATCGCCGAATATTGCGCCGCCAAAAGCCTTATTCGCCGCCCCCTCACCGCCCTGATTCACATCGCCCAAGGCCGCGTGCAGGAAAAGCGCGGCGAGGCCACACGCACACGGCTCGTTATCGTTAATGACGATCGGCCATTTCTAGTGGATTCCCTCACCAATCTGCTGACGCGGCTGGGGCTGACAATTTACCTCACCATCCATCCGGTCATGGAAGCCTCACGCGATACATCGGGTAAACGCCAGCGCAGCAAAACGAGCGCGCACGAATCACTGATTTATTTTGAAGTCTCACCGCTACCGCCCAGCTTGCCGGAAGCATTGCTGCACGAGGCCATCACCCGGGTGCTTGCGAAAGTCGCTGCCGCCACACGCGACTGGCGGGCGATGGACGCCACCATCGGTGAACTTTCGGCTATCTATAAAAATACAACCAAAGGCATACCGAAAGAGGAAGCGCAGGAAATCGCAAAGTTTCTCGAATGGCTCCGCGAGCGCAATTTTGTGTTTCTGGGAGTGGGGGAATTCCGCTCCGGCGCGAATGGCACACTGAAGCTACAACCCAAGACAGCGCTGGGCCTTTTCAACCTCCCTCCCGACAACGACGATGCGCTGGAGCGCAGCAGTCGCTCGGCGCTGACCTCGCTCATCAGCATTCATAAATCTTCGGATGCATCCGAGATTCACCGCTCGGTTCGTATGGATTACATCACCATCCGCCGTTTGGATGCCAAAGGCAAACCGGCCGGGGAAATTCGTATCCTCGGTCTTTTTACTTCTGTCGTCTATTACCAAAGCACCGACCTCATTCCATTTATCCGCCGCAAAGTGGCCAGTGTCATGCAGATGTCGGGCTTTGACAGTGGCGGCCATAGCGGCAAGTCGCTGCGTACCATCATCGAGTTTTTACCGCGTGATGAAATTTTCGCGATGGATGCCAAGGCGCTGTTCGCTATGGCGATGGGGATTCTGGCGCTCGAACTCAAGCCGCAATTACGACTGTTCCCCCGCCCTGACCCCTTTGGTCGTTTCGTCAGTTTCCTTGTCTATCTGCCGCGCGAGCGACTCTCGACGGATCTGCGCGAACAAATGAGTAAACTGCTCGCCAAAGCCTATGGCGGTACCCGCGCGAACTACTACACGCAGATTACCGAGTCACCCCTCGCCCGCGTGCAGATTATTATCAACACTACGCCCGGCGACGTTCCAAAGATGAACGTGGCAACACTTGAACATACGCTCGCGGCGATGGTGAATGTATGGCAAGATTCGCTCAAAGATGCGCTGGTCAATCAGTTTGGCGAAGCACGCGGTGAGGCGCTCTATTTCCGCTATCATGAAGCCTTTCCGCCAACCTACATCAACAGCCATTCAGCACAATCAGCCGCTTTTGACATGCGGCGTATGGAGTCCTGCCTGAGCGAGAACGGGCTGGCGCTAGAGCTTTTCCGCCGCGCAGATGAAGCGCCCAGCCGCCTCCACCTCAAATGTTACACTACCCAGGTGGATTCAATGCTTTCCGATATCGTGCCCATGCTCGAATCCATGGGCTGCAAAGTGGTGGATGTCACCCCATTTGAAATTGCGCCCAAAGATGCCGCCGCCATGCTGATTCGGGATTTTATTCTCGAGCTGCCCATCACAAAAGACTTTGATCTCTCCGCCCATAAAGCGCGGCTTGAATCTGCTCTTGCCGGTGTCTGGCGCGGCCAGACAAGCAACGACCCACTCAATGCACTGGTATTTTACGCCGACCTCTCCATCCGCGAAATCGAAATTTTACAGGTCTATGCGCGCTACCTCAAACAGATCGGGTTTTCTTACAGCCATGTCTTCATGGCACAAACACTGCGTCAGCACCCGCGCTTGACCCGGCTGCTGGTGGACCTGTTCAAGACGCGGTTTGACCCAGCACAGCATTCCAGCCGCGACGCGAACGTCAAAAAAATCCGCGCGGCGATTCGTGATGGGTTGGAGCAGGTGAGTAACCTCGCCGAAGACACCGTCATCCGTCGCATCAAAGCGTTGATCCTTGCAACTCTGCGTGTCAATTATTTCCAGCGCGATGAGCAGGGTAAGCCAAAACCTTATATCGCTATGAAATTCCGCTCAGCCGAAATTCCGGAACTTCCCCTGCCCCATCCCTATGCGGAAATTTTCGTAACCTCCATGCGGATGGACGGTGTGCATCTTCGAGGCGGCAAGGTCGCACGCGGCGGCATTCGCTGGTCCGACAGGGCTGAGGATTTCCGCACCGAAGTGCTTGGGCTCATGAAAGCACAGATGGTGAAAAACGCCGTGATTGTGCCGCAAGGTGCCAAGGGCGGATTCATCCTGCGCCAACCCCCTGCCGAACGTGCCGCACTGCAGCAGGAAGCGATCGCCTGTTACCGCGAATTTCTCAGTGGCCTTCTCGATCTCACCGATAACATCGTCGGACAGCGCATCGTCAAACCCGCGCAAACCATCTGTTATGACGACAAGGATCCTTATCTGGTCGTCGCCGCTGACAAAGGCACGGCCAGCTTTTCCGACATCGCAAATCGCCTCTCCGCCGATTATGGCTTCTGGCTTGGGGATGCCTTTGCCTCAGGCGGCTCGGCCGGGTATGACCATAAGGAAATCGGCATTACCGCACGCGGCGCCTGGGTTTCGGTTGAGCGCCATTTCCGCGAGATGGGGCAGCGCATGGATGCGCCCTTTCGCGTCATCGGCATCGGCGATATGGCCGGCGACGTGTTCGGCAATGGGCTACTTAGCTCACCTCAGATTCAGCTCATCGCCGCTTTCAATCACCGCCATATTTTTCTTGACCCCACCCCTAATCCGGCGACTAGTTTTGCCGAGCGCAAACGCCTTTTTCATCTGCCACAAAGCGCATGGACAGATTACGACCCAAAGAAGATCTCCAAAGGGGGCGGGGTATTCGAGCGCAGCGCCAAAACCATCACGCTCAGCGCCGAAGCGCAAGCAGCACTCGGTACTGATAAAACGAGTCTCTCGCCCGACCAGCTGATTCAAATCATCCTCAAAGCGCCGGTCGATCTATTGTGGAATGGCGGCATCGGAACCTATGTCAAGGCGTCAAGCGAAACCCACGAGCAAGTGGGCGACCGCAGCAATAACGCCGTACGCGTCGATGGTGCTGAACTGCGCGTCAAAGTCTTAGGCGAGGGTGGCAATCTCGGCTTTACCCAGCGCGGACGGATTGAATATGCGCGCAGCGGTGGCCGTCTCAATACGGATGCGATTGATAATTCCGGCGGGGTCGATTGCTCCGACCACGAGGTCAATATCAAGATTGCCCTGAGCGATGCGGTAATGGCAAAAAAAATCACCCTCAAAGAGCGCAACACCATCCTCAAATCCATGACCGATCCGGTCGCCGAGCTGGTGCTCAACGACAACCGCCTGCAGACTCAGGCCATTACGCTCGCCGAGCATCAGAAAGAATCCCTGCTTGAACCCGTCAGCCGCTTCATGGCCGATCTCGAGCGCGACGGGCTTCTCAATCGCAGCGTCGAATTTCTGCCGACCGAAAAGCAGTTAAGCGACATGCGCGGTACCGGCCAGAGCCTTACGCGTCCGGAACTCGCCGTACTTTTATCTTACGCCAAACAGGCGCTGTACCGCGAACTGAAGGAGTCTAAACTGCTCGATGCGCCCTATTTCGAGGGCGACTTACAGCGCTATTTCCCTGTCATCATGCAGAAAAAATTCGCACGCGAAATCGCTGGCCACCGACTGCGGCGCGAGATTGTGGCAACGATGCTCACCAACAGTCTTGTCAACCGCATGGGGGTAAGTTTCGTTCACGAAATGCGTGAGGAAACCGGTTTAAGCGCGGCCGACATCTCCCTAGCCTATGCTTTAACGCGCGACGCATTTCATCTGCGCGACATCTGGGCAATGATTGAATCACTCGACGGCAAGGTCGAGGCCAGCGTCCAGATTGAGCTTTTCCGTGCCGTCAACCTTTTCATCGAACATGCGTGCCGCTGGTGGCTCAGACATCTGCCGCAGCCGATAAAAATTGATCAGGTCATGGCGCGGTTTGGTAAAGGTATTGACGAATTCCGCGCCAGCTATGAGCCGATGATGACGCGCACCCTGAAAAGCGCCTATGATCAGGTCATCACCAATCTCACGGGATTCGGCATCCCTGCCAACATCGCCCGCACCGTGGCCTCACTCGAACTTCTGGCCTCGGCCTGCGACGTAGTCGAAGTCGCCACCCAAAACCAGCTTCCTGTGAAAACCGTAGGGCCCATGTATTTTGAACTTGGCGCGCGGCTCAAGCTAGGCTGGTTGCGTCGTACCGCGCGGCAACTAACCACCGAATCACATTGGGAGCGGCGCGCCATTATCGGCCTTGTGACCGAACTGTATCAGGCGCAAAAACAAATCACAGAGCATCTGTTGCGGCGCCATAAATACAACGGCAAACCTCGGCAGCCCGCCGCGCTGGTTGCAGACTGGGCAGCACAGGAAGAAGAGGCTCTGCGGCGTTATTTAAGCGCTATTGAAGATCTTAAAGTCCAGCCAACGATTGACCACGCCATGCTCATCGTTGCCCTCAGGCAGGTACAATGGATGGTAGATAGTTAGTGCCGGAAATGACGAGTACCGGTGAAGATCATCACCATGTTTTCCGTATCTGCCGCAGCGATGACTTCGGCGTCTCGTACTGATCCACCGGGCTGCACTAACGCCGCAATTCCGGCCTCAGCGGCAAGCGCCACATTATCAGCAAAGGGGAAAAACGCGTCCGACGCAAGTACCGATCCGCGCGGGTCATGGCCGTGGGCAAGCGCTTTTTCAATCGCGATGCGGACCGCATCCACACGGCTCATCTGCCCAGCGCCAATGCCAATAGTCGCGCCATTTTTCACCAGCACAATGGCGTTAGATTTGACGCTGCGAACCACCGCCATGGCAAACTCTGCATCGCGTTGCTGCGCCGCAGTCATGGCCCTCTTTGTCACAGTTTTCCAGTCTTTCTTTCTAATCGGCGCACTGTCTTTGGTCTGCAACAAATACCCACCACTGATAGGCAGAATATGGCAATCTGCATAAGGGCTTCTGGACTGCTCATAAGCAGCAATCAGGACTCGAAGATTCTTTTTCGTGACCAGCTTCTCGCTTGCCTCCGGTGTCACTTCGGGAGCAATAATCACCTCCAGAAACAAGCTACCCATCGCTTCCGCCAGTTTCGCATCAACCGCGCGATTGGCGGCCAGAATCCCGCCAAAGGCACTTACCGGATCCCCCGCCAGCGCCGCTATAAACGCCGCTGTGATATCCTGACCCTGAGCCACACCGCAAGGATTAGCGTGTTTGACGATAGCCACCGTGGGTACATCAAATTCCTGCACGAGATGAAAAGCCGTATCGGCGTCCTGCAGATTATTGTAACTGAGTTCCTTGCCCTGTAATTGCTGCGCCCGCGCCAGCCCTCCACTACCCTCCAGCCGCCGGTAAAGCGCCGCTTGCTGCTGCGGATTCTCGCCGTAGCGCAAGGTCGTATGGCGCGCGGCATCCAGCACATAATCCGGCCACTCGCCACCGCTCATCCATGCCCCGATCAGCGCATCATAGGCAGCGGTACGGCTGAAGGCCTTGGCGGCCAGGCGGCGGCGCAATTCTAAGTGCGTACCGCCACTTTGCTGCATTGCAACAATGATCTGCGAATAATCAGCCGGATCAGTCACCACTGCCACAAAATCATGATTTTTTGCAGCCGCGCGAATCATCGCCGGTCCACCAATATCGATGTTTTCGACGAGACGTTTGGAATCGTCCGTCTTCGCGAGCGTTGCCTCAAACGGGTAGAGATTGACCACCAGCAAGTCAATCGCCTCTATACCATGTTTCGCCATCGCCGCCAGGTGATCGGGACTATCGCGCCGCGCCAGGAGACCGCCATGCACGCCCGGATGCAGGGTTTTCAACCTCCCGTCCATCATCTCCGGTAAATGTGTCAGCTCACTGACATCGCGTACCTGAAATCCCATAGCTTTAAGCGCCTGCGCCGTGCCGCCCGTAGACACGAGCGCCACGTTAGCTTCGACCAGCGCCTGCGCCAGCGCCTCAAGGCCGGTTTTATCGGAAACAGAGATCAAGGCCTGCTTAATGGGAACAAACATCTTAAGCCGCCTTCAACGTGGGGTCGTCATATTCGGGAATGAGTTCACGCAGTGCTTGGCGCAGTGCCGCCTCATGGGCCTGCCCCGCCGCTGCAATCAGTTGCTGCATCTGCGCCAGAATCCGCGCTGCATCCGCCCCGCGCGCCTCGGCCTTGCGGATGCTTTGATGGCTGGTCGCGACCAGCTGCTCATCGCCATGGAATAATTCCTCGAATAACTTCTCGCCCGGCCGGAGGCCCGTATAAACAATGGCGATGTCTTCATAGGGCTTAAGTCCTGCCAGACGAATCATCTGGCAGGCCAGCTCCTCGATGCGGATGGGCGCGCCCATATCCAGTACATAAATGGTGGCGGATTCAGCACTTTTGCTACCAAGCACCGCCGCCTGAAGAACCAGCTGCACGGCCTCGCCGATAGTCATGAAATAGCGCACCATGTCTTTATGGGTCACGGTGAGCGGCCCGCCGCGCGCCAGTTGTTTCTGAAAAAGCGGCACAACCGAGCCAGCAGAGTTGAGCACATTACCAAACCGCACGGTGATGAAATGCGTCGCCCCACCCTGCCGGGCGAGGGCCTGACAATACATTTCCGCCGCGCGTTTACTCGCACCCATGACGCTGGTCGGATTCACCGCCTTGTCGGTCGAAACCATGACCATCGCCGCGACCCCATGCGCCAGACACGCATCCGCCACCTGTTTAGTGCCCAGCACATTAGTCAACACCGCCTGATCGGGGTTGGCCTCTGACAAGGGAACATGTTTTATAGCGGCCGCATGAAAAACGATTTCGGGCGTAAATTGTGCCAGGACGCGATCAAGCTGCTCGCGGTTACGTACATCCCCTAAAATGGCCTGGCGCGGCAGGTTTGGGGCAATGCGCGCCAGCTCCAGATCCATTTCATAAAGCGGATATTCCGACAACTCATAAAGCACGAGGAGTGCAGGCTGATAGGCAACGATCTGGCGCACCAGTTCCGAGCCAATCGACCCGCCCGCACCGGTGACCATAATCCGCTTGCCGGTGATAAATTCTCTCATGGCAGGCTTATCAAGAAGCGCCATTGAACGCCCGAGAATATCCTCCACTGCCACGGGTTGAATCTCATACGCGCGGTTGCCATCACGCAGCTCGCCCAGTCCCGGCAGCCTCGCCAACGTGATCTGCTGTGCATCACCGATCCGCAGCAACGAATCAATCAGCGACGAATCAAGCGTCGGGTCACTGAGTACCATACGCTGAGGTTTTCGCTTCTTACGCTCAAGTTTACGCAGAATATAAGGGACTTCGGCGGCATTGCCGTATACCCGTACGCGGTGAATTTCGCGCCCGTGCTTGGCTTTATCCTCATCAATAATACCAACCGCACGGTAAGGAAAATCAGCATTTCGTTCCGCCTCGCGGATGAACATCTCCGCTTGCGGCGTCGCACCAATCAAAAGCACCGGTACGCGAGCAGCTCCGCGCCCGAGTAATCGCTCAAGCAGCGCCCGATCATAAAGCAGCCGCCAGATCATGCGTGGGCCTGCGAGGCAGACCATCAGCGTCATCCAGTGGATGAAAAATACCGAGCGCGGGAAGGCCTCGAGCCGGGTAATCTGAAACATGCCAAGATAAAAAATCACCAGCACAACACTGGCTACCTGCGCCAGAGACAGCAGGTCACTCAGTGACGTATAACGCCAGACACGGCGGTAACTTCGGCTATAGAGCAAGACCGCCAGCATTACCAACGCGATGGCCATGGCGCCCTCATACCATAGCGGCGAATGAAACATCTTCATCGACAGCCGCAGATAAAGCGCAAAGGCAAAGCTGAACGCCGCCATCAGCGCATCATGGGCGATCACAATCACATGGCGGGGCTGACGCAAGAAGTGGTTCATCACCATAGTCTCTACCTTCGCCCAAAGAGCTTTTCAACGTCGCGACGCTTGAGTTCAACGTAAGTCGGGCGGCCATGGTTGCATTGGCCACTATAGGGAGTTGCCTCCATCTGCCGTAAAAGCGCGTTCATTTCGCCAAGCGTCAGACGGCGTCCAGCGCGCACACTCCCATGGCAAGCCATGGTACTGAGGATAGATTCGAGCCGGTCGGCCAGTGCCATACCAGTTTCGTACAGCGCCAAATCATCGGCAAGGTCGCGCACCAGACTGACCACATCCGTATCGCCCAGAAGTGCGGGAATCTCGCGGACCAGCACCACACGCTCGCCGAAAGACTCAAGAGTCAGGCCAAGCTCTGCCCATTCTTGCTGACGAGCCATTAAACGCTCAAGCTGCGCTTCTTCAAGTTCAACCATTTCTGGAATCAAAAGCGACTGCCGCGCCACACCTTCGCTTGCCAAGCTGGCTTTGAATTTCTCATACATCAGCCGTTCATGCGCTGCGTGCTGATCCACCAGCACCAACCCGTCGGGGGTCTCAGCCACAATGTAAGTCTGGTGTAACTGCGCCACCGCCGCTCCAAGGGGAAATTGTTCAGCTTCGCCCGGGCGCTCAGACTCTACCAGTGCCAAATTGCCGCGTGCCACCGGAGCCTGTGGTAGCGGCGGTGCCTGACGCCAGAGTGAGGCCGTGGCGGCACTGTCATAAAGTGCCGCCACGGATGAGGTCGGAGCAAAATGACGTGTGAGCACCTCCGGAGAGAATGCCGCCAACGCGGAACTGGCAACCGAAGTGGAAGCACGCTGTGACACCGTAAACAACGCCGCTTTAAGCGACCCGAGCAACAGACCGCGCACACCCTGCATATCGCGGAACCGGACTTCGGCCTTAGTCGGGTGCACATTGACATCGACCGCTTCACTCGGCACTTCAAGAAACAGCACCACGACCGGATGACGGTCCCGTGCCAGCACATCCTGATAGGCAGCGCGCACCACCCCGAGCAGCAGGCGATCGCGCACCGGACGGCGATTGACAAATAAGTACTGCGCCTGCGACGAGCCACGATGAAAAGTGGGCAGTCCGGCAAAGCCGCTAACCCTTACACCGTCGCGCTCGCCCTCGACTGGCACGATATTGGCGGCGACACCTGCCCCCAGAACTTTCTCCAACCGCTTCGGTTCGGCCTGAAACCAGTCCCCCAGGAGCGCCGGGAAATCACGTAACACTCGGCCATCATGGCTCAGACGAAAACGAATATCTGGATGAGCCATAGCGAGGCGCTCAATGACATCCACGATATGATGCAGTTCACTGCGCGCGGTTTTGAGGAATTTAAGCCGTGCCGGAACGGCATAAAACAAATCGCGAACCTCGACCACCGTGCCTTCACTTTGTGAAGCAGGTTTGACCGGCCCCACCTGCCCGCCCTCAACAGTGATTTCCCAAGCCTCCACCGCCCCGCGCGCGCGCGAACGAATACTCAAGCGTGCGACTGAACCGATCGAAGGCAGGGCTTCCCCGCGAAAGCCGAGATAATGAATGGCGAGTAAATCATCGTCAGGCAGTTTTGAAGTAGCATGCCGCTCTACGGCGAGCGCCAGTTCCTCTCGCCCCATGCCATGGCCATTATCGCGCACGCGGATGAGCTGCGCGCCACCGCCTTCAAGCGCCACCTCGATATCGGTTGCGCCAGCATCGACTGCATTCTCGACCAGTTCCTTGACGGCTGAGGCCGGCCGCTCAATCACTTCCCCAGCGGCAATCTGGTTAACTAGAGTGGGGGAGAGAAGGCGAATCGTCATGGCGCGGCATCTGTTTCGGGAGCGGATTCGGGCGAGGGTTTACCACCCACCGCGACAAATAAAAACCGCGCGGGATCAAGCAGGTTCTTGGCCGCACGGTTGATGTCGCCGCAGGAGACGGCCTCAAAATAGCCCTGACGCTTGTCGATATAATCCGCTCCCAGCTGGTAAATCTGCAAGGTCAGAAGCAGCGACGCCACGGATTGCGTATCCGCGAGCTGCAGCGGGAAATTGCCGATGACGAAGGTTTTAGCATCCTCGCATTCCTGCGTAGTGACGCCGTTTAAGAAAATTTCCCCAAGCGTAGCTTTGACTTTTTCAATTGCCACGTCGCGCGTTGCATTGCGGGTCGAAAGATTGCCCGAAATAAGCGCCGCACCGGTCAGTTCCTGAAGACCGAGATCTATACCGTAGACCAGCCCGGCTTCCTGTCGCACCTCACGAGCCAGACGCGAGGTCAGCGTGCCGCCGCCCGCGATTTCCATCAACAGATACGAGGCATAAAAGTCAGGATCACTTCGGCGGATGCCGGGCGCAACCAGGGCAATCGCAGTCTGGGGGACGTCCATCGCATCCTCGCGCACCACGCCCTGTTCGCGCATCGGCGCCGCCGCCGCCGTCACCGGACCAGCCACATTTTCAGGCAATGCTTTAACTAATGGCGAAGCGATGTCCTCGAGCAATCCCGCATCGATATCCCCAGCAGCCGCGATTTTCAGGTTGGAACTGCTCAAATAGGTCTCGCCGAAACGGCGCAGATCGTCGGGTGAAATCGCGGTAATCCCCTCGACCGTACCTAGTGGTGGATTGGCATAGGGATGACCACCAAAAGCGCGCACAGCCGTAAGGCGCGAAACCACATATTCGGGGTTTTCCTGCGCCCGCTCAAGTGCGGAAATCTGCGCCGCTTTGAGGCGCGTAATATCGGCTATTTCAAAACGCGATTGGGTCAGCGCCTTGGTGAGTAGCTTCAGCGCCAGGGGCGCATCGGGTGTAAGGCAGCGCACCGAGAACACCATGCGATCCGCACTGACGCTACTACTGATGGTAATGGCATGGGCTTCGAGTTTTTCTTTGAATGCGCGCGCATCTTCATCGCCACCGCCTTCCAATACCGCATTTGAAAAAAGCTGTGCGAGGCCAGCGCGCGCCGCTGTATCACTGGCATAGCCTGCACCCTCAAACGCGAAATTCATCTGAACGATAGGAACGGTGTCATTGACCGCGTACCACGCCTCAACCTTGCGTCCAAGATCCGTCTGGCGCACTTCAAGAGCATGGACTGCCGAAGCACAAAAAAACAGTGCCGCACTCATAAGCAGAGAAACACGGATCATGGCGTGCCCTCTTTCTTTTCCGCTCCATCAGCGGTCAAAACACCAACCACGGAATTCTGGGAACGCAGCGTCAACCGCGCCACTGCCATCATTTCGGCGTCCGTCACTTTCTCAAGATTATCCGCCCAGTGATAAAAATATTTTTCATCCAGCCCCAGCATGTAAAGCTGGCCGATGAGATGGGCGAGGGGCTCCAATCCGTCCTGAGCGAAAATGGCCGAAGCCCTCATGAGGGACCTGGCACGAGCAACGTCTTTAATGGAGGGCGGAACGGCCAGGGCCTGGTTGAGCACAGCCTGATAGGCACGCTCCAATTGTTCGGGCGTAACGCCCTCAGCGGGCGTCATCGCCACCGTCACCTGTCCCGGACCCTTGACAAGATTGTCATAATCCACCGCCACACTGGTTGCGAGTTTCTGTTCTTCGACCAGCTGACGATAAAGCAAGCTGGTTTCACTGCCCCCAAGATACTGGACATACAGCATGAGCGGCAGACTGGCTTTCGTGTCACCAAAACCGATGCTTGGGGCGAGATATTCTATCACCAGACGCGGCTGTTCGGCGCGCGCATCCCTGAGCACCACGCGCCGTTCAGCTCGCACACTTAACGGTTCATTCGGCCAGTGGCGAGTAGGCGCGATTCCCGCCCGAAGCGGTGCGTAATATTGCTGTGCCAGTTTGCGTGCCTCGGCCACACTGACATCACCGGCAATCACCAGCACCATATTACTGGGGCGATAATAGCGGGCGATGAACTGCTTGGCATCCTCGACCCGGAAACGCGCAATATCTTCTGTCCAACCAATAAGTGGCTGACGGTATGGGTGATTCAGAAGCAGTACGGCGGCCATCTGTTCATCGAGCAGCGCCGAAAGCCGATTATCCACCCGCCATTTACGCTCTTCCTCAATCACCCCGACTTCACGCGCAGCGCGCGCGGGCTGGAGCGTCAGGTTTTGCAGCCGATCAGCTTCCAGTGCCATGACCCGAGCCAGATACTGCTTGGCGATCGTCGTATGAAACACCGCATAATCACGCGTGGTATAGGCATTATGCTCGCCGCCAAGGCGGACAATGGCGCGGTCATATTCACCTTCAGGGTAATCCTTGGTGCCAGTGAATAACAGATGCTCGACAAAATGCGCGAGCCCACTTTTCCCATAAGGATCATCGGCGCCACCGGCGCGCACGAATAACGCATGCACCACCGCAGGGATCCGGTCGCTCGGCATCACTACAACGGTGAGGCCATTACGCAGCTGGAACGTCTCCACCGGCACGGCTTGTTCAATATCATAGCTGCTTCCCGCTGGCACATAGGCATAAAAATAGATCGCCGCAACCGCCCCAACCAGCAGCACGAGCAGGGGAATAAAAAACCTTCTTATCATCAAAACACCCGATCAATCACGGATTTTTTCTCAGGCGAGGTCTCGGGTACAACGCCCTCATTCACGGGCTTACCCGTATCGGTATTGATGCGAATGCGTTCGGCTTCTTTCCTTGAATCAACGACCGGCTCCTCACCCGATTCTTGGAGCAATCGATCGTAGAAGGTTTTTGCTTCCCTTTTAGCAGCCGCTTTTTCAGGGTCCGCACCGAGCTTCTGACGAATCTCAGGATCGACCCGGGTGATGCCGATTTTATTCAAAAGCGAGGACTCCCCAGGCGTTGCAGCATTGCCGCTTAAGACCGGATCTACCGCCGTGGCAACCGTGGGGGCGGCGCCCAGCTCCTCCAGCGAAGCGGGCGGCGCTTCACCCTTGAGCACCAGAGCACGCGCCGCGCTGGTCGTCGATTCTGCCGGGCGCGCCACCCCAGGGGTCGGCGGCCGCAATTCAAAATCCGGAGGCACGGTCAACGGCGGACGCGACACCACCACAAATTCATCGGGTGCTTCACGGATCAATCCGAGTGTTTCGCGAGCATCCTGACCACTGCAGGCCAGAAGCATCAGGCACGGGACAAGAAAAACCATCGGGGAAATACGCATCAGGCAAGCATAGAAGAACGCGCGGATAATTCAAGCGCGCTGTCGGGGGAAAAAGCTATGCCACAACAACAAAGCCACGCCGCAACAGATCGCTGCATCCGCGACGTTAAAGGCCGGCCAGCCAAGCGCACCGAGATGAAAATAAAAGAAGTCCGCAACCGCCCCAAAGCGCAGACGGTCAATCACATTGCCAAGGGCTCCGCCAATCACCAGCGCATAGGCCAGCCATTCACTGCGGTGATGGGCACGCAACCCCAACCAGCCCAACAAGGCGGAAATCAGGAGAGCAACCAGTATCAGAAAATAGGGCACATAGCTGCCGGGTGCCGACAACATCCCGAAACTCACCCCGTGATTCCACACCATCACCAGCTTGAACCAGGAAGTGATAATAATTGGCGGTCCCTCGGCTATCCCGATATGTTCGAGCATGAACCATTTCACTAGTTGATCAAGCATAATCACCAGTAGAGCAATCACGCTCATAAAGAAAAACGCCCGTCGGCGAGGGATGTCAAGCCGTGCATTCATGCAAGCCCTTCTAGCTGAGCACGCGCCGCAGCGCAATCTTTCGCCATCTGCACCATCAACGCCTCGGGTGAGGAGAATTTCATTTCCGGCCGCAGATAGGCCATAGGCGCAACCCGCATCCTCTGGCCATAAAGATCGGGGGCTGCGCCCAGAAGATGCACCTCCATCAGCGGTGCAGCCACGCGGTACATCGGGCGGATGCCGAGGCTTGCCACACCTCGGTAAACCTCGCCTGCTACTGCCGCCAACACCGTATAAACCCCATAACGGGGTAATAATAAATCCGAAGGGAAATGCAAATTGGCCGTCGGGAAACCAAGCGTTCGACCACGTTTATCGCCATGCTGCACCCGGGCACTCAGGATATAATCATGCCCCAGTAGTCCGCACACCCGTGCCATATCACCCTCGGCCAGCGCGCAGCGAACGGCACTTGATGAACATACCTGCTCTTTCCACTGCACCGGCGGCAGTGCTTCATGACTGGCGCCACATGCCCTTAGCAGCTGCGTCAGGGTTGCCGCATCTCCCGTTCGGTTTTTGCCAAAGGCAAAATTCGTCCCCGTCACCACATGCTTTGCTGCGAATTTATCAACCAGCAATTGCTGCACGAAATCCTCGGCAGAAAGACCGGCAAGGCGCGCATTAAATCGCAGAAAGATCACGCGCTCGACCCCAAGTTCCTTAAGGTCTTTCAGCTTATCGTGGGGCCGGGCGAGGTAAAAAGGCGGGTGCTTGGGATCAAAATAACGACGCGGGTGAGGCGCAAATGACAATACCGTCGGGGTCAGGCCTTTAGCAGCTGCCGCTTCCATCATCGCTGTAATAACGGCCAGATGACCGCGATGCAGCCCGTCGAAATTGCCGATTGCAATCGCCGCCGCCGTCACACCTGCGATAGAACCATCCGCCGAAACACGTAAAACCTGCATGTGCCATTGTCCATGAGAACAACTTGTTATAAGCCAGCCTGATGTCCCTCGTCAAATCAAGCGCCACAATTGGATTTTTTACGCTGCTGTCGCGCATCACCGGATTTCTGCGCGACGTGCTGATGGCCAATATGATTGGCGCCAGCTGGCTTTCAGACGCGTTTTTTGTCGCCTTCAAATTACCCAATTTCTTCCGCCGCCTCTTTGCCGAGGGCGCATTTAATGCCGCCTTCATCCCCTCCTTCGCCGCTATTCTGACCGCCGAGGGGCGCGAGGCTGCCATCCGCTTTGCAGGCGAAGTCATGAGCGTGCTGCTGGTGGTGCTTCTGCTTCTTAACGCCGTATTCATCATTTTTATGCCCTGGATTACACCAATTTTCGCCCCCGGCTTCACCAATACGCCAGAAAAATTCAACCTTACTGTCCTCCTCTCGCAAATCACCTTTCCCTATATTCTCTTCATCTCGCTGGTGTCGCTGCTGGGCGGCGTCCTCAATAGTATGGGAAAATTCGCCGCACCTGCGGCGAACCCGATCCTACTCAATCTGGTGATGATTCTGGGCATGTTGTTCCTGACGCATTATACCGAAACGCCCGCCCATGCGCTGGCCATGTCGGTTTTTATTGCGGGAATTGTACAGCTGTTGTGGCTGATTGCCATTTGCCGCCGCAACGATATGCTGCCCAGCCTCGTCGTCCCGCGCCTGACCTCGCGGGTCAAGACCATGTTATTGCTGATGGCGCCGGCAGCACTCGGCTCGGGCGTGCAGCAGCTTAATTTGCTGGTGGATGTCATTATCGCCTCGCATATTCCGGATGCGGTCTCCTACCTCTATTACGCGGACCGCATCACCGAGTTACCGATCGGCATGATTGGGGTGGCGGTTGGCACGGCTATGCTACCGCTCATGTCGCGCCAGATCCGCGAGGGTCGGCAGGAGGAAGCGCGGGCCAGCATGAATCGCGGCATCGAAATCGTCCTGCTGTTCGGCATTCCTTCGACTTTGGCGTTACTCGCCCTGGCCGAGCAGGTCATCCGCGTCCTCTATATGCACGGCGCCTTCACGGCCGAGGACATGCTCGCCACCATGCTGGCGCTGATGGCTTTTACGGTCGGGCTGCCCGCTTTCCTGTTGGTCAAGATTTTCGCACCGGGATTCTTCGCCAGTCACGATACCAAAACTCCGCTCAAAATTGCACTCCTATGCGTCGTCATTAATCTGGTCTTGAACCTCACGCTCATCCATGTACTCGCCCATGTGGGGATGGCGCTTGCGACCTCCATTGCCGGCTGGGTCAACGCCATCCTGATGGGGCGGATTCTTTATAAACGCGGCGTCTTCGCCCCCGATGCCGCTTTGAAGCGACGCTTGATACGAATGGTGTTCGCCAGCAAAATCATGGTGCTTGCGATTTTACTGCTCAATTATTTCCTCTGGCCGCTTTATCACGAACATATGATCATTCGCAGCGTAACCTTGACCGGTGTCATTGCTTTTGGCATGGCGATTTATGGGATCTGCGCCTGGAAGTTCCACGCGGTAGATCGCGAGGAACTGGCACTGCTCTTCCGCCGCGCCGTTCCCTCAGGCAAAAAACAATAACAACATCGCCGTACCGAGCACAATACGGTAATAGGCGAAGGGCGCGAAACCGTGGCGCGAGATGAACCCGACCGCCCAGCGCACAACCAACAGGGCCGCAAGGAATGCAGTGATGAAACCGGTGGCAATCAACACCGCGTCATCGCCGGAGAGTAAATCGCGGCTTTTATAAAGATCATAGCTCGCAGCTCCCAGCATGGTTGGAATCGCAAGAAAGAACGAAAACTCGGCCGCCGCACGGCGCTCCATCCCGATAAGCAGCGCCCCCATGATAGTCGCACCCGAACGTGAGACGCCGGGAATCATGGCCAAGCACTGAAAAAACCCCACCGCCAGCGCGCGCTGCCATCCCATCGCTTCGGTCAGAGGAATAGTGGGCGAGGTTTTATATTTTTCAATCAGCAGAATCGCGAACCCGCCTACGATGAGGGCGATAGAGACGACGATGGGGTTAAATAATACCTCCTTAATGAAATCCCGCGCAAAAACGCCAATCATCGCCGCCGGTAAAAACGCGAGCAGAATGTTACGGATGAAAGCGATGTCTTCGCGCCGACCAGCGAACGCACCCTTTGCCACCGACCAGAGTTTAGCAAAATAAAGCCAGACCACGGCGAGAATAGCGCCAAACTGGATGACAACCTCAAACACCCGACCGGGGGGGCCTTGAAACCCGAGAAAATCTACCGCCAGAATCAAGTGCCCTGTCGAAGAAACGGGCAGGAACTCCGTCAAACCCTCAATCACTCCCAGCAATGCTGCTTCAAAAAATTCCATGGGGGTTAGGTTATAGGTTATAGGTTTTAGGTTATGGGTTTTAGGAAAGAAAGAGGCTACAGCTAGGTTCCGGGTGTCGGGTCCAGAGAAACAAGAAGAAGGGGGGTGTCGGGTTTCAGGGAAGAGGTATGGAGTGCAGATTTTTTCCTAAAACCTAAAAACCTAAAAACCTAAAACCTAAAACCTAAAACCTACTCCACCTTCGACCAGATGCGTTTCTTGGCGACATAAAAAAATCCGGTCATGATCAGCAGAAAGATCATCACACGCACGCCCATGCGCTTGCGTGTTTCCATTTCCGGCTCGGCCGCCCATTGCAGAAAGTTCACCACATCCCTGGCCATCTGATCCGCCGTGGAAGCCGTGCCATCCTGATATTCCACCGCGCCATCTTTAAGTGGCGGCGCCATCGCAATCAGGCCGCCGACAAAATAGGGATTGTAATACATGCCCTGCGGCACAGTAATTCCTTCGGGCGCGTCATGATAACCGGTCAACAGAGAATAAACATAATTCGCGCCATCGGCCCGAGCTTTAACAATCAAGCTCAAATCCAGTGGATAGGCGCCACCCTGCGCCGCACGCGCGGCTTGCTCGTTAGGGTAGGGTGCTGGAAAACGATCCGACGGGCGACCGGGGCGATCAAACATTTCACCGCTGTCATCGGGACCATCAAGCACCGTATATTCGGCCGCCAGGGATTTCACTTCAGCTTCCGAAAACCCAACATCCGTCAGGCTGCGAAACGCAACGCGCTTAACGCCGTGGCAAGCCGCGCAGACTTCCCGATATACCTGCAACCCACGCTGAATTGATGGTCTGTCGAACTTGCCAAGAACACCGTCAAACGCCCAATTCTCCTGGCGGGGATACTTGACGTCCCCACCGGCCAAAGCGAATGCCGGGGCAACCAATACCAGCGAAAACAACACAAAGAAAAAACGCATGGCGCAACTCCTAATGGGCGAGCACGGCTGCACTGATCGACTCAGGCAACTGCAATGGTTTTTCATATCTGCTCAGAAGCGGCATCACCACCAGAAAGAAGGCGAAATAAATCCCCGTACAGATGAGAGCGAACACCACATAAATCCCTTCCGCCGGCATCGAGCCGAGAAATCCAAGCGCCACAGCATTAAGGGCGAAAAGCCAGAAAAACCAGCGGTATAGAGGGCGGAAGGAGGCGCTTCTGACTGGCGAGGTATCAAGCCAGGGCAGAAACAATAACACGACAATCGCGCCAAACATGGCCAGAACACCGGCGAGCTTTGCCTCAATCACAAAACCAATAAGCCCCAGCAGCACTAAAAACCCACCCGCCCCGAGCGATGCAAGGAGCGACTGCACACGGCCAGCGGCTTCTTTCGCCCGACCCCATTGCATTGCGCCAAAAAGATTTTCGAGTGTAAACTCGCGCGCTTTATTGATTTTCTGGGCCAGATACCCGGCATAGGCAAAAGGCAACGCCGCCAGCGCCCAGAAGGGAATATCAAACACAAACGCGCGCAAAATGGCATAAAACGGAAGGAAATACCATTCCGGCACAATATGGGCCGGCGTCACCAGCGGATTGGCCTCAATGTAATTATCGGGGTGACCAAGATAATTTGGCGCGAAGAAAATAAACGCGGCAAACACAAGAAAGAACAGGCCAAACCCGAAAAAGTCCTTCACTGTGTAATAAGGATGGAACGGGATTTTATCTTTAGGGGCTTTAGCATCAATCCCAAGCGGATTATTCGAGCCGTGGGCATGCAGCGCGATCAGATGCAGGAAGACAACCCCCACAATCAGAAAAGGCAGCAGATAATGCAGAACGAAGAAGCGATTGAGCGTTGGGTTATCGACCGCAAAACCACCCCAGAGCCAGGTGACAATCGGATCACCTACCAACGGAAAAGCCGAGAATAAATTGGTGATAACGGTCGCACCCCAGAAACTCATCTGTCCCCAGGGCAGCACATAGCCCATGAAGGCAGTCGCCATCATCAACACCAGAATCAGCACACCCAGCCACCACAGTACTTCGCGCGGCGCTTTGTAGGAACCGTAATAAAGTCCACGGAACATATGGATATAAACCACGATGAAAAACATGGAGGCACCCACCGCATGCATATAGCGCAGCAGCCAGCCATAATTGACGTTACGCATGATATGCTCAACCGAGTTGAAGGCGCCCGCAACGGAGGGGTTGTAATGCATGGCGAGCAGAATGCCGGTCAGGATCTGAATAACAAGACAAACCCCGGCTATGGAGCCAAAATTCCAGAAATAATTGAGATTTTTTGGCACCGGATAATCCACCAGCGCGCCCTTTAGCGTGCCAAAAATCGGTAACCGATAATCAAGCCAACCTACCACTCCCGGCTGCTGCTCTTTGGGTGCATGTGCCATAATGACCTAGCCTATTTTCACTTTAGTGTCGGATAAAAACTCGAACGGCGGCACCACCAGATTGGTCGGGGCGGGGCCTTTGCGGATGCGCCCCGCCGTATCGTAGTGCGAGCCGTGGCAGGGGCAGAACCAGCCGCGATAATCACCCGCCAGATTACCCAGCGGAATACAACCCAGATGCGTGCAAACCCCGACCATCACCAGCCATTGCTCTTTGCCTTTTTTCACCCGTTCAGCGTCTGTCTGGGGATCGCGCAATTCAGTAAGCGATACTGCCTCGGCGGCAGCGATATCTTCCGGCGTACGGTGGCGAATAAAGACCGGCTTGCCGCGCCACATGACTTTGATTTCCTGCCCTGGTGCGATGGGAGAAATATCAACCTCAGTGCTGGAGAGTGCGAGTACATCCGCCGAAGGGTTCATACTATTTACGAACGGCCAGATCACTGCCGCAGCTCCAAGCGCGCCCATGGCCTGGGCTGTCAGAATAATAAAATCGCGACGTTCAGAATCGGGGCTGCTCGAATCATGGCTCATGAGGTGACCTTACTAACGGAGGCGGGCGAAGGAGAGAAGGCGAATGCGAGACAAAAAATCATCTTTCCGCGTGCTACCCGAATGGCCGCATATCTGTCAAGTTCGCTCGCTGGTTTGATTGACTTATGCTCTAGCTTTCCGTTAGCTGTGCGCGAACTGCACCGCCGGTGAAACGATCCCCTATGCTCAATCTCGTTTTATACCAGCCCGATATCCCACAAAATCTCGGGGCAATGCTGAGACTCTCGGCTTGTCTGGGAGCGGCCATCCATATCATTGAACCCTGTGGTTTTCCGCTCAGCCACCAGAAACTGCGTCGCGCCGGAATGGATTATATCGACCAGGCCACCCTGATTCGCCATCACGACTGGCAAGCATTTCTTGACTACCAAAGCGACCATCCGGGCCGCCTGATGCTGCTTGAAACTGATGGCACTACCCATTACAACGATATTAATTTCAAACCCAGCGACTATCTCGTGCTCGGCCAAGAAAGTGCCGGCACACCGCGTACGCTGTACGCGCAGATGGATAAAATCCTCACCATCCCCATGCGCGCTGGGATGCGTTCCTTGAATGTGGCGATGAGTGCGGGCATTGTCGTTGCCGAAGCCGCACGACAACAGGGCTGGAAGTTTGATACAGGTCAACAATAATAACCTTTGGCATATCGTATAAAGTAGGCTTATGAGCTTCACCATTCACGAAAAAAAATCCCTCGCCAGCGCCTGGTTTCGGCAATTGCGCGACGATATCTGCGCCAGCTTCGAGGCGATTGAAGCGGAGTATGAAACCGCAAAAGATAGCGGGATAGAAGGTGATGTGCGTAGCCCGAAGGGCGAGCCGCGAAGCGAGGGGGTCAGCGGTGTAGCCGCGAAGGGCGGCGGGACGCCCCCTTCCCATCATAAATTCACCCGGACACCCTGGACTCGCGCCGAAGGAGGGGGCGGTGAAATCTCCATCATGAAGGGGCGGGTATTCGAGAAAGTTGGCGTCAATATCTCCACTGTCGAAGGCGAATTCTCCCCCGCTTTTCGTAAAGAAATTCCGGGCGCGGAAAAGAATCCGCGCTTCTGGGCCTCAGGTATTTCGCTGGTCGCTCATATGTGCTCGCCTCTTGTTCCCGCTGCCCATTTCAATACGCGCATGATTGTGGTGGGGGGCGGCGAAGAAGTAGTCAGTGGTCAGTGGCCGGTGGCCAGTACTACGGGTGAAGTGATCGTGCGTAGCCCGAAGGGCGAGCCGCGAGCAGAGCGAAGCGAGGGGGTCAGCGGCGAAGCCGCGAGGGGCGGCGGGACGCCCACTTCTGGCGCGACAGCGCCTTCAAGACTCTGGTTCGGCGGCGGCGGCGACCTCAACCCCATGTTTGCAGTTGCAGAGGATACGGCTGCGTTCCATCGCGCGTTTGAAATTGTCTGTAACCAGGCCGACCCGAAATTCTACCCCGCCTTCAAAGATTGGTGCGATGAGTATTTTTATATCCCCCACCGCGACGAGGCGCGTGGGGTAGGAGGGATTTTCTATGACTATCTGGGGTTGAACTCTCTGGGTGCAGATACCAGCCCCATCGCGCCCGGGCAATTTGGTCGAGGAGGCCTGGGTTTAGAGCGAACAGTCAAAGGGATGGAGGTGGCATCGCAATCCAGCCTGAGTTGGGAGCAGACCTTTGATTTCACCAAAAATGTCGGGCGCGCCTTTCAGCAGATTTACACTCACCTTATCCGACTGAATATGATGAGTAAATGGACAGAGGAACAGCGCCATCGTCAACTCGTCAAGCGAGGACGATATGTGGAATACAACCTATTGTATGACCGCGGCACAAAGTTCGGTTTGATGACCGGCGGAAATCCCGAAGCAATTCTGATGTCGCTGCCGCCCATGGCAATCTGGGAATAGAAACGACAAACACAACCAGCTGGCGATTTATCTGCGAGGCCAGACCCGCCCCTGTTTCACCCAATTCTCAGTTGAAACCCTAGTGCTTTTGAATAGCCCCCGCATTATTGCGACCAGGATTTGACGGCTGGCCTTTCGCATTCTTAACCGACATCGCGCTGTTACTAAGGGCGTCGCCCGCTACCGATAAATCCTTCCCGATTCCAGCTATCGTGTTGCAAGCGGCAAGCATCGGCAGCAAAGTACCAAGCAACAACATGACTTTGAGAGAAGATTTCATCGCCGCCCCCTAAATGAACGCTTTATTTATCGCGTCGCGCTACGCGTAATCGCGTCACCCGCATTTGTAAGATCCTTACCCAACCCCGCCGTGGTGTTGCAAGCAGCGAGCAGCAGCAACGTGGTACCTAACAACATCATAGCTTTTACGGAAGATTTCACCGAAAGACTCCTCTTGGATTGGATAAAATTATAAAATCACCGAAAGAAAAACTAACGAGCACCCAAGAGTCTGTCAAGAAACAGCGCAATTTTATGCGCGCTAACGTTTGTGTTTCTCCAGCCACCATAAGAGTGCCAGACTCGGTAATGAGATGAGGCAGGAAACGATGAAGAACCACTCCCACCCCAGCCGCTCCGATACCCAGCCCGAAGGGGTGGAAAGCCAGGTGCGGCCAAACGCGGCCAGCGACGAAAGCAACGCATATTGCGTGGCCGTGTAATGACGCTTGCACAGCGCGCTGAGGTAGGCGATGAAAGCCGTCGTTGCCATGCCGCCACTTAAATTTTCAGCAGAGATACTGAAGATCAGAAAATACTCATTCGCGCCCAGCCCGGCCTGCACCACCAACAACAGATTGGTGAGCATATGGACGAGGCCGCAAATCATCAGACTTCGATACATGCCCCAATGCAAGACGAGCCAGCCACCTAGAAAAGCGCCAAG
>JAJTIB010000154.1 GCA_021300075.1 Rickettsiales bacterium | reverse complement strand
CGCGCGATGCCTGCTTTAAGACATAGTTGCTTGATCCGCAGTACGGCGAATAGATGGCCGACTTCTTCGGGTAGTGGACCAAAACGGTCAATCATCTCGGCGGCGAAGCTCTCAATTTCCGTTGCCTCGTGGAGGGTGCTGGCGCGGCGGTAAAGGCTGAGGCGCAGGGATAAATCCTCAACGTAAGACTCCGGAATCAGCACCGACATGCCAAGATTAATCTGTGGCGACCAGTCTTTACTGGCGCTTGGTTCGGCGATTTTCCGGCGGGTTTTGAGATCCTGAATCGCTTCCTCCAGCATCGCCTGATAAAGCTCCACTCCCACCTCGCGGATATGGCCGGACTGCTCCTCGCCCAGCATATTTCCGTAACCGCGAATATCCATATCATGACTCGATAGCGCGAATCCCGCACCTAAATGGTCAAGCTGCTGCATGACCTCGAGTCGCCGTGTCGCCTCGCGCGTGAGGAGTTGTTGTTGAGGCAGAATAAAATAGGCATAGGCGCGGGTTTTGCTGCGCCCGACGCGTCCGCGCAGCTGGTATAGCTGGGCGAGGCCAAAGCGATGGGCGCGGTCGATAATCATGGTGTTAGCGGTTGGAATATCAATACCTGACTCGATAATAGCGGTCGAAATCAAAATATCATATTGCCCATCGTAAAACGCATTCATGATTTTATCGAGAGCGCCCGCGCCCATCTGCCCGTGCGCGGCAGCAATCGACATTTCCGGCACGAGTGTTTTGAGACGCTGGGTCAGTTCGGCCATGTCCTCAATGCGTGGGGTGACGACAAAGCTTTTGCCACCGCGATGATATTCGCGCAGGAGTGCTTCGCGTACCACCACGGGGTCAAAGGGCATGACATAGCTTCTG
The DNA here is from genome assembly GCA_021300075.1 of Rickettsiales bacterium. Classification (GTDB taxonomy): domain Bacteria; phylum Pseudomonadota; class Alphaproteobacteria; order Rickettsiales; family UBA3002; genus JAFLDD01. The sequence continues at coordinate 12,775 of JAJTIB010000154.1, read as the reverse complement.
ACCGCTAGGCGATCGACGGGCGGCGTGGTGATGAGGCTGAGTTCGCGCACACCCGCCAGCGCGAGTTGCAAAGTGCGCGGAATCGGCGTGGCCGAGAGGGTAAGTAGATGCGTACCCACCTGAAATTCCTTGAGGCGCTCTTTCTGTTTGACGCCAAAATGCTGTTCTTCATCGACAATCACCAGGCCCAGCCGGGAAAATCTGGTGTCGTTTGCAAGCAACGCATGAGTGCCAATCACAATGTCGATCGTACCCTCGCTCATACCGCGACGCACTTCAGCAGCATCCTTGGCGCTGACCATGCGCGATAGCCCGCCAATCCGAATGGGTAAGCCAGAGAATCGAGCACGAAAGGTCTGTAAATGCTGGCGGGCAAGCAGCGTCGTGGGGGCAATGAGCGCGACCTGATAGCCTTGGCTTGAGGCCACAAACGCGGCACGCATGGCGACTTCCGTTTTGCCGAAACCCACATCGCCGCAGATTAGTCTGTCCATCGGCGTGCCTTTCGCCAGATCTGCCAGTACTTCTTCAATAGATTGGAGCTGGTCGTCCGTCTCTGAATAGGGGAAGCGGGCACAGAATTCTTCGTAACGCGCGGGGTCGGGTATCAGCACCGGCGCTTCCAGCATGGCACGTTCGGCGGCGATTTTGAGAAGGGCTTCGGCGGCCATTCTGAGCCGTTTTTTAAGTCCGGATTTACGCTTCTGCCAGGCAACCCCGCCAAGTTTGTCGAGCGCCGCATTCTCCGGCGCGTCGCCATAGCGACTGATCATTTCGATATTTTCAACCGGTAGAAACAGGCGGTCACCACCATCATAGAGAAGTTTCAGGCAATCATGCTTACGCGATCCGACTTCAACCGTGACCAGTGCCTCAAACCTGGCGATACCGTGTTCGCGATGTACTACCAGATCGCCTTCGCGGAAGTTTGAGGCTTCGAGCAGAAAATTTTCACTTCTGTGACGTTTTTTCTGGGTACGGATGACGCGCTCGCCGAGTAGATCCTCCTCACTTAACAGCAGTAAATCCGGGCTTTGATAGCCATGTTCAAGCGCTAACACGCATAAATGAATCCCGGTCTTGCCAAGTTCGGCGAGGGTCTCAATTGTTATGGACGAGTGTTTCTGTTCGAATAGCATATGTCGGATGCGATCGAGACTTCCGGCGGAATTGCAGGCAATCAGCACCGGCCGTTTCTGACTGGCGAGATTGGCAGCGAGCGTCGGGAAAGCCGTGCTGCTGTTGAATCGCGGCGCAGCTTCATAATCGCTGGTGATCACACCCGCCGCGCCTTCGGCAAAGGGCGTGAAAGTGAGTGTAGGGGCGAACTGCCAGCGCGCCTGCCAGGCGGCGCCGAGCAGAAACATTCGTTCCGGCGGGACAGGTTGGTAGGGTGTTTCACTTTTGATTGCAGCGTGCGTGCGTCGTGCTTCGTAATAGTCAGTGATTTCCGCACTGCGCTCTGCGAGCATGGCGGGTACATCATGATGCTGACACCAAACGGCGTCCGGCAGATAATCGAACAGTGTCGCCAGAGAATCGTAAAAAAGCGGCAGCCAGTGCTCCATACCAGAAGCCACGCGGCCGGCGGAGATGGATTCGTAGATCGGATCTTCGCGGGTGACGGCCCCGAATAATTCGCGGTACTGGCTGCGAAAACGCGCGATGTTTTCGCTGCTGAGTTGTATTTCGCCGCGTGGCAAAAGCGTATAAGAGGCGACATCGCTATCGGTCAACTGGGTGAGTGGGTCGAAACTTCTGAGCGATTCCAGCGTGTCGCCGAAAAAGTCCAGTCGCAGAGCGCGGTCGGCAGCGGAGGGGAAAATATCAAGAATACTTCCGCGAACAGCATATTCGCCCATTTCCATCACTTTACCAACACGCTGATAGCCTTCGCTATTTAAGAATTCGAGCAGCACCTCGCGCTGCAGATTGCGCCCCGCTTCGAGGGTAAAATGATGGTCACGAAACACCGTACTTGGCGGCAGATACTGACTGGCCGCATTGACGGTGGTGATGACGAGCAGTGGCGAAGTGGCTCCCGCCGCCAGTCGGCTGAGTGTGGCGACGCGGGTAGCGATGATTTCTGCGCCCGGTGATACGCGGTCATAGGGCAGGGTGTCCCAAGCCGGAAAGGTCAGAATTTCAAGGCTTGGCGCGACAAAACGGCAGAGATCGGCCAGCGCTTCCATATCCTTATCGCGCGGCACGATCACCACAAATGGGCGGCGGTGACGCGCGATAAGCGATGCCAGTAATTCGCCGTAGGCGGCGAAGGCCACGCGCTCAATGCGCCGCGCCATGCCTGCTACCAGCGGTTGAGGGAGTGCGTCTAAGCCACGCATTGGACAGTACGCAGTACCTTCAGAAGCGGCTGGTAAGCGGATTTTTCCGGCTGTGACTTTTCGGTCAGCCAGCTCCAGATATCGACGTCTTCTTCTTCAAGAAAATCCTCAAAAAGCGCCAATTCCTGAGGGTTCAGTTGATCAAGATAATGCTCGGCGTAACCCCCCAGAATCAGATCAGTTTCCTTGCAACCGCGATGCGCGCTGCGGTAACGCAGGCGGTTGAGGCGGTCTTTTATTGCGAAATCTTGGCTTTGCATGTAGTCTCCAAAGGATAAATAGCACGGCGCAAAATAGCTGTTTTCATAGGATTGACAAGAGGCAGACATAATGGGTGATACGAATCTTGCAAAGGGTATACGCGAGGGGGACGGGGTCTTGACCCTGACTCAGGATGATACGCGAAAACAATGGTATATCGAAGAAGTCAATGATCAGGCCGCGCGGATACTTGGTTATGGTTCGGATGAGCTTAAAAGAGTGCCGCTTGAAACGGTCTTAGGTAAGAAAACTTCGGATGCGCTCAGAGACCTTGTCGAGTTTGTCCCCGGTGCACCTGATTTAAGCGACGCGGTGGCGAAGATTCGTGAATTTCGTCTGAAGCCGCGTGGGGGCGATGAGTTTGCCATGTCGGTGCGCTTGTCTCGCGCTGAGGCGATGGATGCCCATGCCTGGTTCCAGCTGGTACTACCCAATGAGCGCGACCAGCGCGCCCAGCAGCAGATGCGGGATTTTCTGCGCCACCAGCTCGAAGGCAGTATGGTGCTTGATCCGGTCACGGGTGTGGCTGATCGTGAAACCGCGCGGTTTTATTTTAATACGCTGCAGAATTACTTGAGTACCAATGAGCGCGAGGCGGCCTTCGCCATTTTGCGGATGGATCGTCACCCCAAAGCCATTGCGCGCTATGGCGCGGAGGCCTGCGTAACTCTATTGAAACATGTGGTAAATTGCTGCCGCAGCACTTTCCGTGCGGATGATGTGATCTGCGTACTCAATGACCATATGGTTGGCGTATTTCTTCTCGATCTTCACCGCGACGCGGCGCGGATTGTGCTCAACCGTCTGCGTTGGATAATCCGATCTCATCGGCTTGATTTCGGCGGCAAACCTGATTTCTCGGTGACGGTCAGCGTAGCGTTCAGCATGCTTAGTCACCAAGATATGGAATCTTCACTTGAGGATTCGGAGGATATTCTGCTCGCCCTCGACCAGGACGAACGGAATCAACTCATTGAGCTTGGGAACTAAGATGGCGATGCGCCTGCGTTCACCGGCGCTTTACCCATATTTCCGTTCGGTTTCTGGATTGCGTGGGGTAGGGCCTGTCACGCGAAAGGCACTCTCACGGCTTCTTTCGCCACCGAGGCCGATTTTAGGCGAACAGGAATATGATCCGGTTTTACGCGACTTGCTGATGCACGCGCCCACTGGCGCGGAAGACCGCCGTCAGGTGACGAGTATTGCCCGCGCCGAGCCAGGCGAAATCGTGAGTTTGGACGTGGAGGTGGTCGAACATAAGCCGCCGCCCAAAGGTCGCCCCAACGTGCCCTACCGCATCCTGACGCGCGACGTCACGGGTATTCTCACTTTAAATTTTTTTCATGTGAAGGGCGATTATTTAGTGAAGCAGCTACCGGTCGGCGAGCGCCGATTTATTTCCGGTACGGTTGAATGGTATGATGGCCGCAAAATCATGGCGCATCCGGACATGGTGGTTCCCCCGCACCGCTCTGCCGAGATTCTGCGGGTCATGCCGGTTTATCCGCTGACGCTTGGCATCAGCCAGCGCCTGCTGTTGCGCTTGATGGATCAGGCGCTCCATCTTGCTGCACCCTTGCCCGAGTGGGTGGATGAGGCGCTTCTTAAGCGCGAGCAATGGCGTGACTGGCTCACTTCGCTTAAGGCCCTGCATCGGCCAGAGTCGCCCGAATTCACACTCGCAACACCGGCACGTCAGCGTCTCGCTTACGACGAATTACTGGCGCATCAACTCGCGCTTGGCCTCTCTCGCCGTCATCAGCAGGTGGCGGCGACCTATCCCGTGCCTGTCAACGCGGCGCTCCATTCGCGTCTGCGTGCCGCTTTGCCTTTTACCCTGACGAAGGCCCAGGAAGCTGCCTTGAGCGAGATGACGCATGACCTCGCCTCGGGCCAGCGTATGATCCGGCTGTTGCAGGGCGATGTGGGCAGCGGCAAAACAATTTTGGCTTTTGCTCTGATGGCGGAAGTCGCGGCACTTGGGTTTCAGGCGGCTTTTATGGCTCCGACTGATTTACTCGCCCGCCAGCATGAAAAAACCCTAACTCCGCTGGCAGAAAAACTAGGGTTTCGTCTGATTTTTCTCAGCGGTAAAATGAGCAAGCCAGCGCAAAGCAAGGCGCGAGCGGCGATTCAGGCGGGCGAAGTCGCATTGGTGATTGGTACGCACGCGCTGTTTCAGGAAGAAGTGGTGTTTAAGAATCTGGCGCTATTAGTAGTGGATGAGCAGCATCGCTTTGGCGTCGAGCAACGGCTGCAATTGGCAGAAAAAGGGCTGTTGCCGCATATTTTGCAAATGACGGCTACGCCTATTCCGCGCAGTCTGGCTATGACCTATTACGGTGATATGGAGGTGAGCATTCTGAACGAGAAACCCCCCGGACGCCAGCCGATTGATACGCGCGTCATTTCGATTGAACGCTTAAGCGAAGTGGTCGAAGGTCTCGAACGCGTACTCGCCAAAGGCCAGAAAGCCTATTGGGTTTGCCCATTGATTGAAGCGGCGCAGGGCGATCCTGATCAGAAAATCGAAGCAGCGGATATTGCTGCCGCTGAAGCGCGACTTACCATGCTCACCAGCCATTTCGGTACAAAAGTCGGGTTGGTGCATGGACGGATGAAGGTCGCTGATCGCGAGCGCGTGATGCACGAATTTGCGAACGGCAATCTACAATTACTGGTCGCGACCACCGTGATCGAAGTGGGTGTGGATGTGCCGACTGCGACCATCATGATTATCGAACAGGCCGAGCGTTTTGGTCTTGCACAATTGCATCAGTTGCGTGGCCGGGTCGGGCGTGGTCAAGCGGCCTCGAGCTGCGTGCTTCTTTATCATCCGCCGCTATCAGAATATGGCAAAGCAAGGCTTTCAGTATTGCGCGCGACCAATGACGGGTTTGCAATTGCCGAGGAAGACTTGCGTCTGCGCGGTGCGGGCGACGTGCTCGGCACGCGTCAGACGGGACTGCCGAGTTTCCATTTCGCCTCGATTATCGAGGACAGAGATCTGGTCACCATCGCGCGTGACGACGTGAAGTTGTATCTCAGCAAAGACCCTGATCTTACGGGTGCGCGCGGACAGGCGCTGCGCCAGCTGCTCAGCCTGTTTGATTACGATCATACGGTAAAATTGCTTAAGGCAGCGTAGCCAGCACGACTCTGGCGGCCTTATCACTGGGTGAGGTGGTATCCTCGGCTTCCAGCAACCGTGCGACTTGAGTAAGCGCAGTGCGTTGCGCCTCACGTGCGGTTGCATCTGTTAACAGTGGCAGCAGCGCGGCGGTGAGATTCTCTGCTGTAAAATTCTCCTGAAGAAATTCCGGCACGACGAAACGCTCGAGCAATATATTTGCCATGTTGGCATAGGGAATTTTCACCTTGCGCCTTACATACCAGGCGGTGAGTGGATGGGCGCGGTAGGCCGTTACAGCCGCCAGACCCGCCAGCGCGCATTCCAGGCTCACCGTGCCCGATTTAGAAAGTGCCGCCGTGGCGGCTGCAAACATGTCTTTCTTTTCGGCCGCGTCAATCAGTCGCACTTTACGTGGCCAGTCTTTGAGTTCGCGGCTTAGAAACTCGCGGTGCTCCTCGCGCCCCAGCATGACCAGCGCAAGATTCGGGATCTTTGCGGCAAGTGCGGAAATGGTCTCGCGATACACGGGGAGATGATAACCAAGCTCGCTTTTACGGCTGCCGGGGAAAAGCGCCAGGATGGGTGCGTTGCCTTCCAGCCCATGACGTGCGCGAAATGCCACCGCGTCGCCCTTTTCGCGCCACCACCAGGCGAAAGGGTGGCCGATGAAGCTGGTGGGTAGACCCGCGCGTTCGAAATAAGGCGGTTCGCACGGGTAAAGCGCCAGAAGATGTGAAAAGAGCGGGGCGATTTCATAGGCACGTTCAGGGCGGTATGCCCAGACCGTGGGTGCAACGTAATGAATGAAGCGCGTGTGTTTGAGTTTTCCTCGCGCCTGAAGCGCACGCACCACGCGAAAACAGAATCCCGGCGCGTCAATCGTAATTACGAGATCCGGCTGCTTGGTCTCGATATCGGCGATTGTTTCGCGTATGCGCCGACGAAGGCGAAAAATATGTGGCAGGATTTCAGCAAAGCCAATAAGCGAGATTGTCTCGGTCGGAAATAACGTTGTAAATCCGGTGATGCCGCGCATCGCCGTTCCGCCGATTCCCGCAAATCTTAAGCCCGCCTGCTGTTGGGTGAGCGCTGCCATAAGCCAGGCGCCCAATTGATCGCCCGAGGCTTCACCGGCGATGAGATAAATCTGTGGCGCAGCGCGCATGTGGCTATTCAAGAATGCTGAAGCCGATGATGAAAATCCCGAGCTGATCCGCGCGTCGGGCGACCTCGCGCCGATTCAAAATGAGCGACGCACCCGCTTGCAGCGCGATGCCGGCGAAGCCACTTCTAGCCACGAGTTCGACCGTAGGCAGGCCAATAGTGGGGAGGTCAACCCGGCCTTCCTGCTGTGGTTTTTTTACCTTGACCAGCACACCGCTTTTTTCTTCGGCTTTGAGAAGTGCACAGCGTGAAATCAGTGCGTCCGTTCCTTCGATGGCTTCGATACCCAGCACTTGGCGGTTCTGAATAATGACGGCCTGCCCAATATCAAGCTCGCCGATAGTGCGCGCAATGCGTGCGCCGATTTCAATATCGGCCTGAGATTTTTTGTCAGGGTAGAGTGAGCCAATCAGCCCTTCAGGTGCGAGAATATCTTTGACGATTGTTTCTGCGCCAACAATGCGAAAGCCTTCCTCTTCCAGGAATTTGACAATGCCACTCAGAAGCTCGTTATCGCCCGAGAGCAGGTGTGATCCGACTTTTGCTAGTAATTTTGTTGCCTTCAAATCAGGTCGCAGGGCGCTGATGCGCGGGCGGGTAACGCGCCCAGCCATCACCAGTTCAGTCACTCCCTCGCGGGTGAGGATATCGAGTGCCTTGCCGATGGCGCCAAGACGAATCCATGCGTAATTTCCATGAGCGCGGATGACGGTTTCTTCCTCCGCCGCCTCTTCAATCGCCAGCACATAAAAAGGCCGGCCAGAGGACTCGCATGCCTCAATAAGTACGCGCGGCAATTCGCCCATTCCGGCGATAATGCCAAGTTTGGGTTGCAGGCTGATTGCGGCTTCTGGCGCTGCCATTATGCGGTCTCCTCGGCGGCTTGTTTGTCACGCGCGTTTGGTGTGCAGATGGCGCGCGACGTATCCGCTAGAATGAAATCGATAAGTGCGGCGGCTTCTGCACCCGCTGCTTTGCTTTTAAGCGTGGCAGCGCGTTCTGCCAGTGTACCTTCTTCGCCGTGGAAAATCTCCTTGAAGGCATGGCGCAGGGCATGGATCTGCTCGCGCGGGATATTTCGGCGCTTGAGGCCGACGAGGTTCAAGCCATCGAGCGATGCGCGCTCACCCTTGACCGTGCCGAAGGGAATCACGTCCTTTTCTACGCCCGACATGCCACCAATAAAAGCAAATTCACCAATCCGCACGAATTGATGCACCGCCGACAACCCGCCGATAATCGTGCCCGTGCCGACCGTGACATGCCCCGCAAGCGTCGCGTTATTGGCCAGAATCACATGGTCGCCGATACGGCAGTCATGCGCCACATGCGAGGCCACCATCAACAGGCAGTGACTGCCGATTTCGGTGATTGCCCCGCCGCCCTCCGTACCGGGATGAATGGTCACATGCTCACGGATTTTATTCTGTTCCCCAATGACAAGACGCGAATGCTCGCCGTGGAATTTTTTATCCTGCGGGCAATGGCCAATGACTGCAAAGGGAAAAATTTCCGTGCCTTTGCCAATCGTCGTATCGCCCTCAATCACGACATGGCTATGGAGGGTCACATCGTCGCCGATTGTTACTTTTGCGCCCACCAGACTGAACGCTCCAATCCGCACATTTGCGCCGATTTTTGCGTCCGCGTGAATGATCGCGCTGGGATGAATCAGACTCACGTTCAGGCACCCTTCTCGTTCATAATCATGGCCGCATAGGTGGCCTCGGCCACGACCATGTCATCCACCATGGCTTCGGCGGTAAATTTCCATACCGCGCCGCGATGGCGTACAACCTGACAATGAACGCGTAATACATCCCCCGGGACAACAGGCTTTCTGAAACGCGCTTCATCAATACTCATGAAATAGACGACCTTGCCTTTGGCCTCGTCGCCCAGCGTATGGACGACGAGGGCGGCAGTCGTCTGTGCCATGCACTCGATGATGAGCACACCCGGCATGACTGGATGGTTGGGGAAATGGCCGGGAAAATGTGGCTCGTTGCTGGTGACATTTTTGATGCCCACCGCGCGCTCGCCGGGGACGATATTGACAATGCGGTCAACCAGCAGAAACGGGTAACGATGCGGAATCAATTCCTTGATGTTGTTGCAATCAAGGATGGGTAAGTTTTTATCGATTTGAAATTTATTCGTCATGTGCTCCTCGTTTCGTCAATGCCAGTTGGGCTAGTGTAACCATCTGGCGATGCCAAAGCCGGATGGGCATGGCGGGGCTGCCACCATAGCGCGCGCCGGCCGGAATATTGTCGGTCACGCCGGACTGGGCGGCGATCTGCGCGCCCCGGCCAATCGTGATATGACCCACCATTCCTACCTGACCGCCGACCACCACTCCGTCCTCAATCCGCGTCGATCCAGAAATACCCGCAAGTGCCACAATCACCACGCCCTTACCAATCTGGACGTTATGCCCGATCTGCACCAGATTGTCGATCTTTGTGCCTGCGCCTATAATCGTATCAGGGCCAGCGCCGCGGTCAATCGTTGTGCCTGAACCGATTTCGACATCGTCGCCGATGATGACGCGTCCAAGCTGCGGAACTTTCATGTGGCCGCCGCGCCCGAGGGCGAAGCCGAATCCGTCCTGTCCGATATGCACGCCACGATGGAGAATCACTCGCGCGCCAATCAGGCAGTGACTGAGGCTGTTAAGCGCCCCAATCTGGCACTGTGCTCCGATTTCCACGCCATCCCCAATCACCGTATTTGCGCCAATGACCGTGCCTTCGCCAATGGTAACGTGTGCGCCGATCACTGCGCCTGCCTCCACTACGACACCAACGTTAAGTATCGCCGTTTTGTCGATGACGGCGGATGGAGCAATACGGGTGTTGGTCGCTTTTGGCCAGGTCGGATAGAATTGCTGGGCGGCGATTGCATAGGCGCGGTAAGGGTCGTCGGTCAGCAATAATGCCATGCTACCGGGTGCATGCTCGGCATTAATTTTGCGGGCGAAACAAGCACCCGCGCGACTGGCTTTGAACTGGCCTGCATATTTGGGATTGTCAAAAAAACTGACATGCGATGCCTGCGCGGTATCGAGCGGTGCCACATCCACCAGGGAAAGGTCGGCGGAGCCTTGATGTAGCTCCGCCCCGGTCAATTCGGCCAGGCGACCGGCCGTGAATGGTCCGTGATTCACGAAAAATCGTGCATCTGCCATAACCGGAATACCGTTTAAAAGATTAGAATTTCAATGTTACGCTGCTCAGTTTTTTATTGAGCTGGCTTAACACTTCGTCGGTGATGTCGAGTGAGGCATCGCCATAAAGCACCTGCGCCGAAGAGATGACGACGTTCAGTTTTTTCTCTTTCGCAACGCTTGCCGTAATCTCAACGACGTTAGTTTGAATCTGCTCCAGCGCACCGGCAAAGGCTTTATCAAGCGAGGCTTTCTTGGCCTGAATTTCACCTTGGGCCTTGGCCGCACGTTCGCGGAAAGACTTTACTTTCTGCTCGAAGGCGTCCTTGTCCATGTTAGCGCGCTGCTTGACCAGATCCTGGTCCTCTTTTATCAGCGCCTTCTCTTTGGCATCAAGCTCCGACTGAAAACTTTTCTGCTTGCTCTGCAGTTGGTCACGCACCGATTTTGCCGCCAGAGAGTCATTCATGATTTTCTGAATATTGACGATACCGATCGAAGTTTCAGCCTGCACCGGAAGGGCAAATGCCGCTATGGCGAGCATGACAAGCAGAGGGAGGTGACGTTGTTTCATAATGAGCCTCTTTCAGGGGTTAGAGAAAAAAACGTGGGAACCATGCCCGATTCCATGATTAAAATCTAGTGCCAAAACCAAAATTGACAAGTTGCGTTCTATCATAGCTTTCTTTCAGGAAAGCATTTGAAAAATCAACGCGAATCGGGCCAAAAGGTGAGGCCCAGGCAATTCCGAACCCGCCGGAGGCGCGCAGACTCGAACTATTGGCAATGTTCGGGCCGCTTTCATCCAGGCCAAAGACGCTACCCGCATATACGAAAGCGACGCCGCTGACCCCCAGATCCTCGGGCAAGCCGAGGGGAAATTTGACCTCGGCGTTGCTGATATAATAGTTTTCCCCTCCGAGTGCATCGTTTGTGGTCAGGTCGCGCGGGCCAATACCGGCGGTCTGGAAGCCGAGGAATTCATTGCTGCCGATGAAGAAACGCTGGTTGATGGCCACATCCTCGCTGATGCCGCTGATATTTCCCGCCGACAGACCTGCAGAACCAGTCCATTTCTTAGCAAGTGGATGGTGGTAGCTGCTAAAGATTTCATTGCGGAAGAATTTTTGATCTCCGCCTACACCGGCCACATCCTGATTGAAACGGAGATAGGTCCCGGAAGTAGGGTCGCGGGGATTATCGCGCTTGTCATAGAAAAAGGATTGACCAACAGCAGAGGTACTGGTCTGGCCTTCTTGCTGTTTAATAAAAATCGACGCATCATCGCGGATGTTCGTGATATCGCTGTATTCATATGAGTAACGTGCCTGATAGCGCCAGTCGGGGCTGATGGCGAAGCCCGAGCGCAAAATAAGTCCGGTGGCCGCGCGGTCGAAGGAGGCTTCGCTCTGCAGATCCTGCGTACTGCGGTAAAGATCAAATCCGGCGGAGAGGTCACGGCCGAGGAAATAGGGCTCGGTAAAGCCAAGCTGGTACTGCGTGCGCTGAGCGGCGACCAGTGCCCGTGCCGTCACTTCCTGCCCGCGTCCGAGGAAGTTGCGTTCTTTGATGCCCACATCCGCCAGGACACCATCTTGTGTAGAAAATCCCGCACCGAAGGTGATCTCGCCGGTAGATTTTTCCTGTACCTCAACATCGATATTGGTCCTGTCCGGTGCGGATCCACGGGTGTTTTGAATGCTTACTTTCTCAAAGAAGCCAAGCCGGTTAAGGCGCTCTTCGCTGCGCTTGAGTTTGCTGGAACTGAAGGGGTCGCCTTCGCCCAGAAGGAACTCACGACGGATAACTTCATCCAGTGTGCCCAGATTGCCGTAGATGTTGATGCGATCCACATACACGCGTGGGCCTTCGGAAATTTTATAGGTGAGGTCGATGGTTGGGTTCTTACCCTTGTTGCGAACGGTCTCGGGGTCCACATTCACAAAAGCGAAGCCTTTATCACCAAGACGAGCCACGAGTGCGTCAATACTCGTCTCGATTTCCGTGGCGTTGTAAAGTTGTCCCTGACGAGTGGTCAACAATGCCTTGAGCTTTCCCGTTCGCTTGGGGTCAAGCGCCGTCTCGATATTTACTTTGCCGAAGTTGTAAACTTTGCCTTCTTCCACGGTGAAGGTAACAAAAAACGCATCGCGGTTGGGGGAAAGCTCGGCAATGGCGGAGGTCACTTTGAAATCTGCAAAGCCGTTGGCAAAATAGAAGCGGCGCAGCTGTTCCTGGTCGAACTGCAGGCGGTCGGGATCGTATTTGTCGTTGCTACTGAGAAATTTATACCAGACGCTGGCTTCCGAAGTAATAACGTTCTCAAGGGTCGAGGATGAAAAGGCCTCATTGCCGATAAAGGTGACTTTCTGAATGGCAGCACTTGGGCCTTCGGTGATTTCATAGACGAGGTCGATGCGGTTTTGTTCAAGCGCAATAATCTTGGGCGTAATTTCGGCTGAATAACGGCCATTGCGGCGATACACATCGAGCAGGCGCTTCAAGTCCTGCTGCACCCGGGTGCGGCTATAGATGGAACGCGCCTTAAGTGTAATTTCTTTCTCGAGATCTTCGGTTTTGATGTGGTCGTTGCCCTCGAACACCACCCGGTTGACACTTGGATTCTCAACCACTTTGACGCGGATGATGCCACCGTCGCGGGCGACGGTAACATTCGAAAAAAATCCGGTGTCGTAGAGGCGT
>JAJTIB010000023.1 GCA_021300075.1 Rickettsiales bacterium | reverse complement strand
CCGTGCGCGGGCCTACTGTGCCGGTTTTGATGCCGCTGGTACTTGTCGCCGTTTGAAATCCCATGATGATGCGCGGGTCAATTTTCATTGCGATCTCGGCCGCGCTCAGTGCTGGTGGTTTGGGCGGTTGCGCCGCACTCGGCGAGGACGATTGGACGACGGGTTTTTCTGTTGCTTTTGGTGTCTGACCCGGGCGTGGCATGGCCGTTGTGCTGCGTGCTTGCTGCAGCTGCTGGCGGCCTGTGCGCCCCGATATGGGGGGTTGCGACGTGTTCGGGGCACTATCTTTGAGGGATTGCTGGAATGCGTTTTGCTGCAGGATGCGCTGTGCCTGGGCGCGCGCGGCGATTTCTTCTGCTTGTTGCATCTGCATGGTTTTTCTTGTCTGGTCCTGCTGCTGACTGCTGGCCAGACTCTGACGCATAGCTTGACCAGCGGTCGGGGTACTGGTCATGAAAGAGCTGATATTCTGCTCGATCGAATGCCCGACTAGCGCCGAAGGCCCGGCAAGCGTCTGAATGCGGCTGATGATGGTGGTGAAGCCGCGCCCGATACGCTCGGTCAGTGCGCCGAAGCGTTTATCCTGCAGTCCAGAAAACTGGTTCTGAATGCGGCTGAGCTGGTCGGCAATGCGCGCGGCCATTTTGTTGTTCTTGGCGCTGATCGCGTATCGTTTCGCTTCTTCTTTGCAAAGATATCCGACCTGACCGAAGGCTTGTGTCGCAGACATTACTGCCGGATGGTTCAGGATTTCCGTATCCATGCTGCCGGCATAGGCGAGCAGTTGATCGTAGGTGGTGAGGGCGCCCTTCATATCGCCCATGGTGGTAACATCATCGTCCTGCGTGAAATTCATGCCGTTTAGGATATTTACCTCGCCGAAACGCAGTTTCAGTTTATCGAGGATTTCCTTCGCAAGCTCGATCGCCTCGCGCTGGATGGCGGTGCTGAGTGAGGCCACACTGCCGACTTTTCCCGCCTGTTCGATGAGGTAATCGCCGAGCTTGTCGAGCGTAGTGGCCTGATGCTCCTGATGGGCGCGCAGCACTTCGTCGTCGAGATGGGAGCTATCGGCCATGGGGCCTCTTTAATTATGATTGCGGCGCAGCACCTTGCTCCTGCTGCGCGGCACCGAGCGCATAGACGCATAAATCTTCAAACGAGACATTATTTTCCTGGCTGATTTTGAATAATTTCTCGAAACTATCCATTACGTCTTGGGGAATATTGCCACCGCGCTCGGAGGATAGCCACCAGGATTGAAATTGCAGGGGATGTTTTTTCGGGTTCGGTTCGCCAATGTAAACGTGGAATGGGTGTTTCACCCCGTTAAAATCACATGGCACTGTAAAACGTTTCATTCGCTACCTCGCTCTTAACATTATACCAAGCCTAGCAGAGAAATATGACAGAAATGTGACAATCCTCGGCCAGCGTACCGCAATCTTGATAAAATATTTTAAGAATCAAATGGTTAAATTATTCGCAACACTATCGTTGTTATCCCCGCAAAACGAGGATTCAGCATCAAGGAATTGTGTGGTGCGGGTAAGCTGCACTGGATTGCTGCCGGTGCGGGAACGAGAAATTTCTAGATTATGAAAAGGACTCGAACGGATGCTATTTCTGCTCGGCATAGGCGCGGCGGCGAGTGGCAGCGAAATTGGCGGCATAGGCTTTGGGTGCGGTTTTTCTGACCTGCGGCAGAATGATTTCATAGGCTAGTTGCTTGGCTTTGGCGAAGGCAATCGCCTGTTCCTTGGTGTCGAATCTGAGGGTAACCTGCTCCCGCGTGTCATGCATCGGGTTCCAGCCCATCAGCGGCTCCGGGCGGTCGGGAGTGTCGATAACATATTCAAGCACCCAGGCGTCTTTCGCATGGCCTGATTGCGTGGCGGTCTTAGCGGGCTGATAAATGCGGACAGCAATCGTACTCATAATTTTTATATTTTATCAAAATCCCGGCTAAATCTAGGCTTTTTTCTTTTTCACTGGCTTTTTGGCTTTAGATTTCTTGCCTGTAGCGGCGGGAAGCAACGCGACCGCATCGTCAAGGGTGAAGGCTTCAATATCCGTGCCTTTGGGGACGGTGATGTTCTTGCCCGCAAACTTGATATACGGCCCATAGCGGCCTTTAAGTACGGTAATCTTATCGCCTGAGGTGGGGTGCGCGCCCAGTTCCTTGAGCGGCTCGGGCGAACCGCCGCGCCCGCCTTTGCCCAAGGCTTTCTCGGCAATCAGCGTCACGGCGCGGTTCATACCGATGGTCAGCACATCATCGCCCTCTTTAAGATTTACATAGCGCCCCTGATAGAGGACATACGGCCCGAAGCGACCAATATTGGCGGTAATCATTTCACCCGTTTCAGGGTGCGGGCCGACTTCGCGCGGCAGGCTGAGGAGGCTGAGTGCCGTCTCCAGCGTGACGCTTGCGGGTGACGTCCCCTTGGGTAGTCCCGTGCGTTTGGGTTTAGCGCCCTCGCCAAGTTGTACATAGACACCGTAAGGCCCTTTACGCAGTGAAACATGCTCGCCCGATTTCGGGTCGGTTCCCAGAATTTTAGGGTATTCGGCCGCGCCTGCCTCGCCTGCCGCACCAGCCTCGCTACCCGCCTGCGCGTCGCCTAGTTGGCGGGTGAAATTACACTCAGGGTAATTTGAACAGCCAAGGAACGCGCCGAATTTTCCGGTTTTGAGGCCTAAGCGGCCAGTTTTGCAACTGGGGCAGATTCTCGCTTTTTCCGCCGCTTCTCCCACACCATATAAAAAAGGCTCGAGCAGTGCATCAATTGCGGTCAGCACTTCCGTGATGGAGAGCTGTTTGCTCGCCTCAATCCGCGCATAGAAATCTTTCCAGAATAGCCGCAGCTCTTCTTTCCATTGTTTTTCGCCATCGGCAATATCGTCCAGCGTGTCTTCCATCTGAGCGGTGAAATCATACTGCACGTAACGCTCGAAAAAATTCATGAGAAATGCGGTGACGATGCGGCCGAGTGTCGCAGCGACGAAGCGTTTTTTCTCCAAGGTCACATAGCCGCGATCGACCAGCACCGAGATGATCGAGGCGTAGGTTGAGGGACGGCCAATGCCCAGCTCTTCGAGGCGTTTGACAAGTGAGGCTTCTGAATAGCGCGGCGGCGGGGTAGTGAAATGCTGGTGTGCGTCAATACCAGAATTTTTGACCTGTTCACCCTCATTCATCGCCGGCAGGCGCTGGCTGTTTTCGCTGTCGTCCTCGTCTTCACCGCCGTCTTTTTTCTGATCTTCCTCAACCGTTTCCTGATACAAACACAGGAAGCCGTCAAATTTCAGAACCGAGCCATTGGCACGCAAGAGATGCGCGCCTGAGTCGTCGCGTAGATCCACCGCCACCTGATCATAGATGGCCGCCTCCATTTGGCTTGCGACCATGCGTTTCCAGATCAGCTCATAAAGTCGCGCCTGTTCGTCATCAAGCGTGCGTGCGGCTATTTCAGGGCGGCGGGAAAGATCGGTCGGGCGAATCGCTTCATGCGCTTCCTGTGCGTTTTTGCTTTTGGTTTTGTACTGCCGAGGCGAGGAAGGTACATATTGTGGCCCGTATTCACGGCCAATCATACTGCGTGCTTCGGCAATTGCGTCTTGCGACACCGTAATCCCGTCTGTCCGCATATAAGTGATGAACCCAGCCTCGTAGAGTTTCTGTGCGATCTGCATCGTACGTTTCGCGCCGTAGCCTAATTTGCGCGAGGCTTCCATCTGTAAGGTCGAGGTGGAAAATGGCGCATAAGGCATGCGCCTTGAAGTCTTTGGGGTAATGCGGGTGACGGTAAATGCCGCACCCGTGAGTGCCTGTTTTACGGCGTTCGCCTCTGCTTCGCTTACGAGCGAGAATTTTTCGAGTTTCTTGCCGTTATATTCGGTGAGCCGCGCGCTGAATTTTGCGCCGCTTGCACTAACGAGACTGGCGGTGATATCCCAATATTCGCGGGCGTTGAAAACTTCGATTTCGGCCTCGCGCTCGCAGATAAGCCGAAGCGCGACGGACTGCACCCGCCCCGCCGATTTACTGCCCGGCAGTTTACGCCAGAGCACTGGCGACAGGGTGAATCCAACGAGATAATCGAGTGCGCGCCGAGCCTGCTGCGCGTTGACCAGATTCATATCAATCGTACGCGGATGGGCGACCGCTGCTGTCACCGCTTTTTTGGTGATTTCATTGAAAGTGATGCGGTGGACGGTCGTATCTTTTGTCACCGCTTTGCTTTCTTTCAAGGCTTCGAGCACATGCCAGGAAATGGCCTCGCCCTCGCGGTCGGGGTCGGAGGCAAGATAGAGCGTGTCGGCGGTTTTGAGAGCCTTGGCAATTGCCGCCAGGGGTTTTTTGGAATCGACATCGACCTCGTAAGTCATGGCAAAATCTTCGTCTGGCCGAACTGAGCCATCTTTGGATGGCAAATCCCGCACATGCCCGAACGAGGCCAGCACAGTGAAATCACTACCAAGATACTGGTTAATGGTTTTGGCTTTGGCAGGCGATTCGACCACGACAACGGACTTAGCCATAATGCACATCTTCTCCTGAAACTAAACTTACACGTCCGCCCGGGTGGCGCTGCAAACGCCCTGCAAGCTCAAGTTCGAGCAGCACTACCATGACCAGATGCGGCGGCAGCTCGGTCGCTGCCATCACGTCCTCAAGCAATGTCGGGCTGGGTCCGAGTGCGGCGGTCATAACCTTGCGCGCGGAATCAAGCAAGGAAGAATCGCTGGCCATCGCGCTTTCAGCAAAGTTACCAATCTCCGGCTCGGCCAGCGGCAGTCGTTCCAGCGGCGCGAGGTTGCCCAGCACGTCGCGCGCGGATTCGAGCATGCCTGCGCCCTCGCGAATGAGATGATTCGTGCCCTGGCAGCGCGGGTCCATCGGCGATCCGGGGACGGCAAAGACGTCGCGTCCGTATTCGCAAGCGAAATTCGCAGTAATGAGCGAACCGGATTTGAGCGAAGCCTCAATTACCGCGACTGCACGGCTCATGCCGGCGATGATGCGGTTTCTGCCGGGGAAGGAACGTGCATGCGGGTTTGCGCCGAAGGGCATTTCCGAAATAATCGCACCCGTAGCGGCGATTTCTTCGAAGAGTACTGCGTTTTCGGGTGGATAGACATTATTAATCCCACCGCCGATGACCGCAACCGTGCCTTTGGCCAGCGCGCCGCGATGGGCGGCAGCATCAATCCCGCGCGCGAGGCCGGAGACGACGAGATAGCCCGCCTCCCCAAATTCAATTGCCAGTTTGCGCGCGAAGGCGCAGCCATTGGCTGAGGCATTACGGGCCCCGACCATACCGATGATTTTATCGTGATTCCATAAATGAGGATGGCCTTTGACGGTAAGCAGTGGCGGTGCATCGGTGACGATTTGCAGCAGGCGCGGATAGTTCTCTTCACCGTATAAAATCACCTCGGCGCCAAAATTTCTGATGGCCGCATATTCCCGTTCGGCATCGGCGGCAGATGCAATGCGAATTGGTTTTGCACGCCCACCACGGCGGCTCATTTCCGGCGCCATGGTGAGGGCATTGGCGACGGAGCCACAGAACTTCACGAGATGGAAAAAAGTGGCCGGTCCCACCTGTTCGCTGCGTATCAGACGTAAAACATCAATGGGGTTCGACCCGCGTAAGGTCGGATGAGGGATAAATGTCATTCTTTTTTCTTTCCGAATTCAAATTTTGGCTCGCGGCCTTTGACCAGACGGCGGATATTGCCCTGATGGTTAACGACAATCACCAGCACCGTGAGCAGAACGATGAGTGCACTTAACCCATCGACCAGAAGCAGGGTCAGAAATGGCGCAAAGGAAAAAGCAACAAGTGCAGCGAGTGAAGAAATGCGTTTGTAATAAAACATGCCAATCCACATGAGCCCCGTGGCCGCACCGACCGTGAAGGAAAAGGCGAAAAGACCACCAAACATCGTGGCCACGCCTTTTCCGCCCTTGAAATTCAGCCAGAGCGGAAAGCTATGGCCAATGACGGCCGCCGCAATCCCCAGCGCTCCCGCATCCGCCGATGCCCCTTCGACTACCAGCACCGCGAGGATACCCTTGATCGCATCAAGTGCGAGGGTTGCAAGTGCCACGTCCTTGCGGCCGGTACGCAGCAAATTGGTAGCACCAATATTGCCCGAGCCGAAATAGCGCGGATCCGGTAATTTGTAGATTCGCGCAAGAATTACCCCAAAGGGTACGCTGCCAATCAGATAGGCAATCAGTATCGCGGCAATCAGGCTTAACGCATCCATTGATTCATCCTCCTCGCGTACGCGCATGCGTGGGCGTACACCTACCTGCGAGCGTAGCAGGGCGGTTTTTGGTTCGGCAAGCGGGAAATTCGTCATTCGATGATTCGAATCATCGAATGACGAATTACGAATCCAGCACGCCCTGCAATAAATACGTGGCGGCGAGTTTATCGACCAGCTCCGCGCGGCGGGCGCGGCTTAGATCTGCTTCTTCCGTCATCATGCGGCTTACGGCCACGGTCGAAAGCCGTTCATCTGCAAGCAGGCAGGGCAGGGGCAGGTGCGCGCAAAGATCACGCGCAAACTGGCGCGTGGCCTGACAGCGCGGGCCTTCGGATCCATCCATATTGACCGGATAGCCAATGACGAACCCCGCCACCTGATGCGTGGCCACGAGTTCTGCGAGGGTTGCTAAATCTTTGGTTAGTTTGCTGCGCGCAATCAGTGTTAAGGGCGAGGCAATGATGCGCTCAGCGTCGCTCAGCGCGAGGCCAATGGTTTTCGTACCCACATCAAGCGCCATCAGCCGCCCCTTGGCGGGCAGCAGGGCAAAAAATTCCTGGGTGTCGTGGGTGTGGGCGTGCATGGCCTTAGTAATACTTGCTTTTGGCGGCAAAGCTAGAGTAAAACCAGCGCCCTATGGCACTTACCGATCACGAAATGCGTCACGTCGCCAAGCTCGCCCGCATCCGGCTGACGGAGGCGGAAATCCCCCATTATGCGCGTGAAATTAATGGCATTCTGAAATGGATTGAGCAGCTGGGCGAAGTGAATACGGAAGCGGTGGCGCCGCTTGCCAGCGTATCGAACCAGACCCTGCCCTGGCGCGAAGACAAGGTGACGGATGGCAATATGCAGGAACAGGTGCTGAAGAACGCATCGGGCGCGCAATATGGCTGCTTCACCGTGCCGAAAGTGATTGAGTGATGACTAACCCCACCCACATGACACTCGCTGAAATCCGCGATCAGCTTCGGGCGAAGAAAATTTCCGCGGCGGAGCTTGCGGATCTGCATCTTTCGGCCATCGAAAAACATAATCCCACCCTCAATGCCTATGTGCATCTGACGCCGGAAATGGCGCAGGCGCAGGCCAAAGCGAGTGACGCGAAACTCGCGCGCGGTGAGGGCGGGGCGCTTGAAGGCATCCCCATCGGTATCAAAGATTTATTCTGCACCAAGGGTGTGGCTTCGCAAGCCGCGTCGAAGATTCTTTCGGGCTTCAAGCCGGAATATGAATCAACCGTCAGCGCGAAATTATTCGATGCCGGTGCGGTGATGCTGGGCAAGACCAATATGGATGAATTTGCCATGGGCTCGGCCAATATCACGAGCACCTATGGGCCTTGCGTGAACCCGTGGAAACGCAAAGACGCACCAGAGAAAAACCTTGTGCCCGGCGGGTCTTCTGGCGGCT
>JAJTIB010000213.1 GCA_021300075.1 Rickettsiales bacterium | reverse complement strand
TTTTTCCTTGCGCGCGAGCAGCGGCTTCAGATATTCGCCCGTCACGCTTGTCTTATGTGCGGCCACTTCTTCCGGTGTGCCGGTGACGAGCACCCGGCCGCCCTTATGGCCGCCACCGGGGCCAATATCAATCAGGTAATCGGCGGTTTTAATCACATCGAGATTATGCTCGATGACGACGAGCGTATTCCCCGCCTCCACCAGCTTATGCAGCACGCCCAGCAGCTTGCGGATATCGTCCGTATGCAGCCCTGTGGTTGGCTCATCAAGAATATAGAGCGTTTTGCCGGTGGCGCGTTTGGAGAGTTCCTTGGCGAGTTTGATGCGCTGTGCCTCGCCACCCGAAAGGGTGGTGGCCGATTGCCCGAGGCGGATATAGCCCAGACCAACTTCGGAGAGCGCCAGAAGTTTCTCGCGGATGCTCGGGTGGGCGGAGAAATAGTCACAGGCCTCATTCACCGTCATATCCAGCACCTGAGCAATGGATTTATCTTTATATTTTACCTCGAGCGTTTCGCGGTTATAGCGCGCGCCTTTGCACTGGTCGCAGGTGACATACACATCCGGCAGGAAATGCATTTCGATTTTGATCATCCCGTCGCCCTGACAGGCCTCACATCGCCCGCCTTTGACGTTGAAGGAGAAGCGCCCGGGCGCATAGCCCCGCGCTTTGGATTCGGGAAGACCCGCAAACCAGTCACGAATCGGCTGGAACGCGCCCGTATACGTGACGGGGTTGGAGCGCGGCGTGCGGCCAATGGGTGACTGGTCAATCTCGATGATTTTGTCGATAAATTCGAGCCCCTCCATGCGGTCATGCGCGCCCGGCGTCACTTTCGTGCCATGAAGCCTACGGGTCACGGCTTTATAAAGTGTTTCGATGACGAGGGAAGATTTCCCCCCGCCCGAAACGCCGGTGACACAGGTGAAAAGCCCAAGCGGAAAGGTTGCGGAAATACTTTTGAGATTATTCGCCCGCGCCCCGGTGATGGTGATCGCACGGTGTTTTGTTGGCCGGCGCCGCGTGGGTGGAACGGGAATTTCCTTCGCGCCCGAGAGATACTGGCCGGTGATGGAATCTTTATTCGCCGCCACTTGTCTGGGCGTGCCATGTGCCACCACATGCCCGCCATGCACGCCTGCACCCGGCCCCATATCGATGAGGTAATCGGCGCGTTTCATGGTGTCTTCATCATGCTCCACCACAATCACCGTATTGCCAAGATCGCGCAGGTGAGTAAGGGTTGAAAGCAGGCGGCTATTATCGCATTGATGCAGGCCAATCGACGGCTCATCAAGCACATAGACCACGCCCGAAAGGCCAGAACCAATCTGCGAGGCCAGGCGGATACGCTGCGCCTCACCGCCCGAAAGCGTGCCCGACTCGCGGTGCAGCGTCAGATAATCCAGCCCCACATTTTCAAGAAACCCAAGCCGCGCGCGGATTTCTTTCAGCACTTTTTCGGCGATTTTCTGGTGGGTGGGGGTGAGTTGCTTCGGCAGTTCTGTGAACCATTTCGCTGCCGCTTCAATCGTCATCTCCGTCACCTGCGAGATATTTTTATCGCCGATTCTGACGCACAGCGCCTCGGGCTTCAGCCTTGCGCCATTACAACTGGCGCAGAGCGAGGTGGACTGGAATTTTTCAAGCTCCTCGCGCGACCAGTCGGAATCGGTTTCCTGATAGCGCCGCTGCAAATTTCCCACCACCCCTTCAAACGGCTTGTGGCTATGGAAGGTGCGGACTCCGTCGAAATACGCAATTTTCACCGGCTCTTCGCCCGAGCCATTCAGGATAATGGATTGAATATGTTTCGGCAGATCGCCAAAGGGCGTATGGAGCGAGAATTTGAAATGTTTTGCAACACCTTCGAGCGCCTGCAGATAGAATTTTGCGTGCCCCGTACTCCAGGGCGCGATCGCCCCCTCGACGATGGATTTTCTGCGGTCAGGCACGATTAGATCCTCGTCAAAATACATTTGTGTGCCAAGCCCGTCGCAGGCCGGACACGCACCAAAAGGTGAGTTAAACGAGAAAAGCCGCGGCTCTATTTCGGTGAGCGTAAAGCCCGAGACCGGACAGGCAAAGCGGGAGGAGAGGGTGATGATCTGGCCGGGAAACGGAGTGGCGGGGGTGTGGGGGGGCGGGGAGTTTTTCTTCCCCGTTGCCCTTTTGCTCTGTTTTCCCAGTTCCCCGGGGACTTCCACAATCTCCACCAGCACCAGCCCGTCACTGACGCCAAGCGCGGTTTCGATGGAGTCGGCCAGGCGGTTGCCAAGCTCAGCACCGATTTTCAGGCGATCCACCACAATGGAAATATCGTGTTTTTTGTTTTTATCGAGGGTGGGCAGCTCGTGCATTTCATAAAACGCACCATCAATCTTCACCCGGGTGAAGCCTTTTTTCTGTAGCGCCAGAAGCTCTTTTTTATGTTCACCTTTCTGGCCGCGGGTGAAGGGCGCCATGAGGTAGAGCTTGGTTCCCTCCGGCAGGGCTTTCACACTATCCACCATCTGCGTCACGGTCTGGGATTCAATGGGCAGACCCGTGGCCGGCGAATAGGGCACGCCGATACGCGCGTAAAGCAGGCGCAGATAATCATAAATTTCGGTGACCGTGCCGACCGTCGAGCGCGGGTTGCGCGAAGTGGTTTTCTGGTCAATGGCAATCGCGGGCGAGAGGCCTTCAATCGACTCGACATCCGGCTTGTCGTGGATGTTCAGAAACTGCCGCGCATAGGCCGAAAGCGACTCCACATAGCGGCGCTGGCCTTCGGCATAGAGCGTATCAAAGGCAAGGGACGACTTGCCCGAGCCCGAAAGCCCGGTAATCACTACGAGCTGGTTTTTGGGAATATCGAGATCAACATTCTTGAGATTATGCTGCTTCGCACCGCGGATGGAGATAAAATCCTGCATGAGGCCTCTGTAAATGAAAGTCGGGCAGTATAGGAGGCATCCCTTTCACAGGTCAACGGGAAACCCGTTGCACTCCCCGATTTTCGCCCTATAGTCGCAGGCGAGGCATGATGCGTCATTCCCGCGAACGCGGGAATCCAGTTTTTTGATGCCTGGATCCCCGCCTGCGCGGGGATGACAAGAGTAGGGCGTATGGCCAGATACGGGCGACGCGCCACGAGTCACGAGTCACGAAACAATAAAAGGAGAGGACATTATGGCGGGCAGTATCAATAAAGTAATTCTGGTGGGTAATCTTGGTAAAGACCCCGAAATCCGCGCAATGCAGGACGGGCGGGAGATCTGCAACCTGACGCTTGCAACGTCGGACACATGGAAAGACAAAGCCACCGGCGAGCGCCGCGAGAAAACCGAATGGCACCGTGTGGTGATTTTCAACGATAATCTGGTGACGGTGGCGAAGAATTACCTCAAGAAAGGCGCGAAAGTCTATATTGAGGGGTCGCTACAGACCCGCAAATGGCAGGATAAGGAAACCGGTCAGGATAAATATTCGACCGAAGTCGTGCTGCAGGGCTATAACGGCAACCTGACGATGCTC
>JAJTIB010000141.1 GCA_021300075.1 Rickettsiales bacterium | reverse complement strand
ATTCGATTATGGATAAGGAGTTTTATATTCCTGCCGCCGAACAGCTTGCCCCGCAATCCAAAATCAACAATCAGGGGCGCGGTGCCGCCACGCTCAGCGCCGCAGAATCGGCGCGGGTGCTTGAAATTCTGAAGGGTGATTCGGAAATGGTGTACCGCCATTATCAGGAATTGATGGGGCAGGAGAGTGAGACGCTCGCCGGTGAAAATGACCGCCAAGGCATTGCCCGCGAACTGGCGCGGATGAATCTCACCCTCAATTACTACACCCAGTGGTACTGGAAAATTGACCTGCATAATCTGATGCATTTTCTGCGCCTCAGGGCCGATTCTCACGCCCAGTATGAAATCCGCGCCTATGCCGATGTCATGTGTGAGGTAATGAAAAAATGGGTGCCGCTTGCTTATGGTGCGTTTGAAGAATATCGCCTTGGTGCGGCCAATATCTCGAAGACAGGACTTGTGGTGGTGAAACGCATGCTTGCGGGCGAACAGGTGACGCAGGAGACCAGCGGCCTCACCAAGCGCGAATGGGATGAGCTGATGGAGAAATTTAAATGATGCGCTGCATCGAAGGGGGCGTCCCGCCGCCCTTCGCTCGCTTGCGCTCGCTACCCCCGCGCTGCGCGGCTCGGCTTACGCCTACGCAATCCACCCCCCGCATTTCTGGAGATTAACAATTATGGAACGGCTTGTTGAACGTGGATTATTTGCCAGTCGCTGGCTGATGGCGCCGATGTATATCGGGCTGATTGGCGCGCTTGGAGTGCTGCTTTTTTCTTTCATCAGCGAACTTGGGCATCTGATTATGAACGCGCCCGACCTCAAACAGTCGGACGTGATTCTGGGCATTTTGGCGCTTATCGATTTATCGCTCGCGGGCAATCTGATGATGATTGTGATGTTCTCGGGCTACGAGAATTTTGTCTCCAAGCTCGATGTCAAAGGCCATGAAGATATGCCTGACTGGCTGGGCAAGGTCGATTTCTCAGCCCTCAAACTCAAGCTCGTCGCCTCGATTGTGGCGATTTCAGGGATCCATCTTCTGAAAGTGTTCATGGATATCAATAAATATACCGACCGCGAAATTCAGTGGATGGTCGTGATTCATATCGTGTTTGTCGTCTCCGGCGTGCTGCTCGCCCTTATGGATAAAATGGCGATGAACCCGATTTTGCGTCAGGGCAAGTAGGTTAGCCCAATCTTCGAGTAATAAGGCGAGGAGATTCCTCCCGAACGCCCGTCCCCCGCTGGCGGGGGACCGAATGCGCCATTAAAGCGCATTCGAGGGGGTGCAAGGAGTCAGTCACCCTCGCGCCACCCCCGCAAATTCGCAAAGGGCGAATTTGACCCCCCGCCAGCGGGGGGTGGAAGTAAAAAACCCCGATGCTATTTCGAATGTGAATCGGCATGAGTCAATGCCTCGGCAATCGCCGCATAGGGGCTGAGGTCGGGGCAGGGGCTACCGGTCTCGCAAGCAATGCCGTAGCGCGGGTCGAGCGGGATTTCACCTAAGAACGCGACGTTTTTTTCTTCCGCCAATTGGCGGCCACCGCCTTCGCCAAAGAGGGCGTGGCAGCTGCCATCGGGTGCAACAAACGCACTCATATTTTCGATGACGCCGAGGATGGGCACGCCGAGCCGCACGAAGGTATCGAGGCATTTGCGCGCATCCATCACCGCGACTTCCTGCGGCGTGGTAACAATAATTGCGCCATCGAGCTTAGCATTTTGGGTCAGGCTCAAAGGCACATCCCCCGTGCCGGGCGGCAGGTCGATGAGTAAGATATCAAGGGGTGCGGCGGCGTCGCCCCAGCGCGTCAGGCGCAGCATCTGTACGAGGGTTTTGGTGATCATCGGCCCGCGCAGAATGGCCGCCTGATCGCCAATGATGAGCGCCACCGACATGGCGCGGATATTGTGGGCTGTGGGCGGAATCATTTGCCCCGACACCAGTTCGGGCTTGAGGCGCGTTTCAAGCCCAAGCATACGCGGAATGGATGGCCCGTAAATATCTACATCTAAAATCCCCACGCGCTGGCCGCGCGCCGCAAGTGCATGGGCGAGATTGACGGTGGTGGTGGATTTACCGACCCCGCCTTTGCCCGAGGCCACGGCGATGATTCGCCGCACATGCGGAATTGGCGTATGATTGATTTGTGGAGCAATGCGCGGGCTTGAAGTCATGGTGGATTCTGTTTATATGTCCGCCTGATGACGCACAAGAGGAGATGGCATGGCGCAAAGTCCATGGGGTAATAAGTCGGGCGGTAATGGTGGCGGTTCGCGCCCACCGCAAGGCGGCGGTATGCCGCCGGAATTCGATCTTGAAGCCGTGCTGCGTCGCACGCAGGAGCGCATGCGTGGCGCGATGCGAGGGGGTGGCGGGTCGGATGAGAAGCGCATTGCCGTGGCGGTGCTTGCCGGGCTCTTCGCTTTGTGGCTGGCCTCGGGCATTTACCGCGTCAATCCCGACGAGCTGGGCGTGGTGCTGCGCTTTGGTAAATATGAGCGCACGGATGGACCGGGCCTCAATTATCATCTGCCCTATCCGATTGAAACGGTGCTGATTCCAAGTGTGACGTCGGTGAATAAGGTCGAAATCGGTGGCGGAGACGCGGTGGAAAATCCCGGCGTCCGTCAGGCCAGAACGTTTAATGCGGCGCTGCCCCCAAGCTCTGCCGACCGTGAAAGCCTGATGCTGACGGGCGACCGCAATATCGTGGATGTCGGGTTTGAAGTGCAGTGGAAAATTGATGCGACCAACCCGCAGCATTTTCTATTCAACGTGCGTGATCCGGCGGACAGTGTGAAAATGGTGGCCGAAAGCGCCATGCGTGAAGTGATTGGCCGTAACAAGCTCGATGATATTCTCACCACCGCCCAGTCACAGATTGCGGAAGATACCAAAGCCATTATGCAGCGCGTGTTTGACCAGTATCAGGCGGGAATTGAAGTGATTGCCGTCAACTTAAGCAAGCCCGATGTTCCCGCGCCGGTCTTGGGCGAATTCCAGGACGTCAAGCGTGCCGAACAGGATAAAGAAACCGCCGAAAGTGTGGCTGAAGGCTACCGTAACGATATCATTCCCCGCGCGAAAGGGGAGGCGGTGCAGATGGTGCAGAAGGCGGAAGCCTATAAAAGTCAGGTGGTGGCCGAGGCGCAGGGGGACGTCGCCCGCTTCAACAGCATCTATCAGCAATATGTGAATGCGAAAGATGTCACCCGCAAGCGCATCTATCTTGAAACGATGGAAGCAGTGATGAAGGGTATGCCTAAAGTGATCATTGACGAAGCCGGTAAAGGTAATGGTGTGGTGCCGGTGCTGCCTCTGCCGCCCCTACCGCAAGCAGCAGCAAAACCGGCAAGTTCAGGAGGCCAGTAATGGAACGGGTGTTGATTCGCATCGGGCTGGGGCTGTTTGCTCTGGCCATCCTGCTTTACAGCAGCGCCTTTATTGTCGTGCAGACCCAGCAGGCACTCGTGGTGCAGTTTGGGGAAATCGTGCGCGTGATTCAGAAGCCGGGCCTGTATTTCAAGCTGCCGTTGGTGCAGAGCGTGATTTTCTTTGACCGGCGTCTGCTCGATTTCCGGGCCGAGCCGGCCGAGTTTATCTCCAAAAACCGCGAGACGGATGTCGAAGAGCGCGTGGTGATTGATGCTTTTGTGCGCTATCGCATCACTGATCCGGTACTTTTCTATCAGGCCGTGCGTACGGAAGCAAATCTGGCCAGCCGTTTAAACAGCATTGTGGTGGCCAATATGCGAAAGACGCTCGCCAACCATTCGCTGAACGACCTCTTGTCCGACAATCGCGCCAAGATCATGGAGCAGATCCGCATTCAGGTGAATCGTCAAGCCACGCGTGGCGCGATGGCTGATCGTGAAGCCGGAGCCAAAGGTGTGGAGGACACGCAGCGCCGCGGCCAGGGATTTGGGATTGAGGTAGTGGATGTACGCATCATGCGGGCCGATCTGCCTGCTGATATTTCGCAGGCGACATTTGAGCGTATGCGTAAGAATTTCACCAAGGAAGCGCAGCGTTTCCGGGCCGAGGGCGAGGAGCGGGCGCTTGAGATACGCTCGAAAGCTGACCGTGAACGGGTGGAGTTGATTGCTCAGGCGCAAAAACAATCGCAGACCATTCGCGGCGAGGGCGATGGTGAGGCGGCGCGCATTACTGCAATTGCCTTTGGCCGTGATCCATCTTTCTATCAATTTTACCGTTCGATGCAGGCCTACCGCAATACCTTGAGCAAGGACGATACCACGGTAGTGCTGTCACCCAACCATGGATTTCTTAAAGAGCTTGAGCAATAGGAGTGCCTATGCGTCGGTTCATTCTCGCGCTTGCCACATTCTCTCTCTCGTTCAGCAACGGGTATGCGGCGGAAATGCCAGCGTCCTTTGCCGATATGTTGGCACCCAAAATGGCGGCTGTGGTCAATATTTCGACCTTGCAGAAAATCAAAACCAGTGGCGTTCCGCTTGGGTTTGAGAATCTGCCGAACGACCCGCAACTCGCTCCTTTCAAGGATTTTTTTGAACAGTTCCAGCGCGAGATGGAGCGCCGCGGCGGCGGCCCGCGCGAGCGGGAGGCGACCTCGCTTGGCTCAGGTTTTGTTATCGACCCGACAGGCTTTGTCGTTACCAACTATCATGTAGTGGCGCAGGCCGATGCGGTCTGGGTGATTTTCAGTGATAATACCAAACTAAAAGCCAAAATCATCGGGATGGATGCAAAGACTGATCTGGCGCTTCTCAAAGTCGAGCCTACCAAGCCCGTCACCTATGTCAGTTTTGGCAATTCCGATGCTTTAAGGGTGGGGGACTGGGTGGTGGCGGTTGGCAACCCGTTTGGTCTGGGCGGTTCGGTCTCGGCGGGGATTGTCTCCGCACGCGGACGCAATATTAATGCCGGGCCGTTTGATGATTTCATCCAGACTGACGCGGCGATTAATCGTGGCAATTCCGGAGGGCCGTTGTTTAATGCGGGGGGTGAAGTGGTCGGTATAAATTCGGCAATTTTCACCCCCACCGGCGGTAGTGTGGGGATTGGTTTTGCCGTGCCATCGGCGCTTGCTGAGCCGGTAATTACCCAACTGAAAACGAATGGTAAGCTGCATCGTGGCTGGCTTGGGGTTAAGGTGCAGGAAGTCACCGAGGAAGTAGCCAATTCCATGGATTTGGGTAAGCCGCGCGGTGCGCTGGTGCTTGAAATTACCCCCAATGGCCCGGCGCAGGGTTCGGGCATTCTTCCGGGCGATGTAGTGGTGAGGTTTAACGGCAAGCCGATTGACGAGATGCGTAATCTGCCGCGTATGGTTGCTGAAACCAAAGTGGGCACGAAGGCCGAGTTGACGGTCTGGCGTCAGGGCAATGAAAAGACCTTCGCCATTACGCTCGGCGAATTGCCGGATGATTCCAGACCCGTCAAAAAACCGGCGCTGCAGGACGAAAAAGGCGCGCCACTGGCGCCTGAGAAACTGCAGCGCGGTATGGTGCTCGAGCCCTTGACCCCGCAAGTGCGTCTGTCCAATGCTATTCCTGAGAATATCAACGGGCTTCTGGTGGTCGGGGTAAGTGATGATAGTGCGGCGGCCGCGCGCGGGATTCGCCCGGGCGATGTGCTGGCCGAGGCTAACCAGCGGCCTTTGACCAGTCGCGCCGCGTTTGACAAGGTGTTTGAAGATGCCGCGCGCGAGAAACGTGGCTATGTGCTGTTGCGTGTGGTGCGTCAGGGCGAGGCCGGGTTTGTCACCCTGCCAGTCGTGAAATAACGTCTATTGTTGTTGCCAATGTTCGGGTGCTATTCCCTGCACCAATAATAGAGCACTCAGGTCATTATGGTTGATGCGGGCAGTGACCTGCTGCTGCACCATTTTTTTGCGTGATAGGCTACTCCGAGTCCGGCGGCTTTCAGCATCGGCAGGTCATTGGCTCCGTCACCAATGGCGAGGGTTTCCTGAAGCGTCAGGTTTTTTTGCGCTGCAATATGCTGCAACAGGTGCAGCTTGGATTCCTTTTCTAAATTCGGCCCCACGACCTTGCCGGTCAGGCAGTCGTTTTTTATCTTCAAGTGAT
>JAJTIB010000004.1 GCA_021300075.1 Rickettsiales bacterium | reverse complement strand
TTGGAAAGAATTTACGGCACTTGCGCTTTCGCGCAACCTCAAGGATAAATGGGGGGGGACGATTCCCTATCAGTTCCCGCTCGACCAAGATGCCAGCCGTCCTCTGCTGGCGGATGCGTTGGCGCGGGCGGATGACGGCGAGCTGTTCCTTGAAGCCCGCCATTCGGAAAGCTATGTGTTTGATGACGGGCGGCTGAAACATGCCAGCCAAGACCGCGCGCAGGGTTTTGGTCTGCGCGCCGTTCGCGGGGATACATCCGGCTATGCCCATGCTGCCGAATTCACGCCCGAGGCGCTGGCGCGCGCAGTGGCGACGGTGAAAACCGTGGATCATGGTCAGGCGTCGGTGGTCACCAAAATCGCGCCGCGCTTTGGCGTCAATCACACGCTTTATACGGCGGAAAATCCGCTAAGTGCCTTAGCTTTCCCGGAAAAATTGAAACTGCTTGAAACCATCGATGCCTATTTGCGTGGGCGTGACCCGCGCGTGGCCCAGGTCAGCGCGACCCTGGCCGGAAGCTGGCAGGTGGTGGAAATCCGCCGTGCGGATGGCAGCGTGACGCAGGATATTCGGCCATTGGTGCGGCTTTCGGTGCAGGTGGTAGCAAAAAATGGCGCGCGCATGGAGTCCGGCAGTTCAGGCGCGGGCGGGCGCTATCTTTACGACGCGCTGCTCCAGCCCGCTGGCTGGAAACCGGTGGCGGAGGAAGCCCTGCGTCAGGCGCTTATCAACCTTGAATCCGTCCCCGCACCTGCCGGTGAATTGCCGGTGGTGCTGGCAGGGGGCTGGTGTGGCGTGCTGCTGCATGAGGCGGTGGGGCATGGGCTTGAGGGTGATTTCAACCGCAAGGGTGCGTCCAATTTCTCCGGCCGTATCGGCCAGCAGGTCGCGGCCAAAGGCGTCACAGTGGTGGATGACGGCACGTTTGAGAATCGGCGCGGCTCGCTGACCATTGATGATGAGGGCACGCCCACCCAGCGCAATGTGCTGATTGAGGACGGCATCCTCGTCAATTACCTGCAAGATCGGCTCAATGCGCGGTTGATGGGGGTGGCAGCCACCGGGAACGGGCGGCGCGAAAGCTATCAGTGCCTGCCGATGCCGCGTATGACCAACACTTTTATGCTGAATGGAAATCATACGCGTGATGAGATGATTGCCTCGGTTAAACGTGGGATTTATGCGGCGCATTTAGGTGGCGGGCAGGTGGATATTACTTCGGGAAAATTCGTCTTCAGTGTGACCGAGGCGTACCTGATTGAAAACGGTAAACTCACCGCACCACTCAAAGGCGTCACTTTGATTGGCTCCGGCCCCGATATCATGGGCAAGATTTCCATGATTGGTAACGATATGGCGCTCGACCCGGGTGTTGGCACCTGCGGTAAGGCCGGCCAATCCGTTCCTGTCGGCGTTGGTCAGCCCTCGCTCAAAATCTCCGCCATCACCGTGGGTGGAACGGAAGTTTGATTATTGTGCAGCAGCGCCCGGACGCCGCTGTTGCCGCGCTTCCTTACGCTCGCCAAAACGTTTCACCGCCTCGGGATGATTCGCTTTCCATGCGGCGCGTTCCTCGGGCGTTGCATTTTGCAATTTCTCTTTCACAGCGGCGCGTTGTTCAGGACTCGGGCGCGGCTGGGGCGTGGCTTGTTGAGCGCTCGCGGCGGTGGCAACGCCAAGCAGCGCGAACAGGAGAATTGCGGCAGATATTTTCATTGGGCTTCTCCTTCGAGTAGGAATGGACGAATGAATCTTAACGCAAATCGAACATACGCATCCAAGTCGGATTTTACAATCTCATTTGTGACAGTTTGATGAAGATTTCCGTGGAAATCGTTTTTAGAATTGCCGGATAACCCCATTCAAGTTTATGAGAAGTAAAAGATAATATCGGGTGTCGACACGTATAATTAATAAATTGATTCATTAATATGGTACAAATTTATTAACTTTGTTAACGATTCGTTAAGGAATCACATGGTAGATTCGGTGGGTAAGGCCAAATATATGTGCCAATAAAGGAGCTGGGTGATGACATTTGATAATAGTGATAATAGTACGTGTGGCGATTCGCTGATCATCTTTGGTTCGGGCGCAGAATGTACTTCCGTAACCCCAAATTTTGCTGCAATTCTTGCGTCGGGGATGTTGCCCGGCCAAAATATCGGCTCTGGGCATGAGCCCAATCACGGCGTCACTGCGGATGCGCGCGCAGCAGGTGGTTATTCGCGCGCCTAACCCTCGATTCTCCCTTTCCAATTCCTATTAAACTCATTATAGTATCGGACTTGCCGCGTCTGGCGCGTGGGGGGTCGCTGTTTGACCAATTGATTTTTTGGACAAATAACGATCAAAACCGCCAGCCACAAGTGGCGGTTATGCGCCGCGTAGCAAGCGCAATGCAAAAATATTCGCAGCGATTATTTTTGCAAATGACTAAAAGCAGGGCGAATCGGGACGTATGAGCACGAACTGGAAAACCGGGGCTTACAGTAAAAACACCACGCCCGTCTCGGTCGATGAGGCGCTGCTGAGTGAAAAAGGCGTGATTTTGCTTCAGGGCAAAAATATCTATGGCGACCAGATTTTTACCTATCTTGAATTGACGCTCAAAAGTCTCATCCAGCTGCGCGACAAAATGCGTAAGCACGAGGATTTCATGCCAGCCGAATATGGCACGGTACTGGCGGCGGGCAAGGGCGACCCTTCGGCGGAACTTAAGTCGGAAATGGCCGTAACCCACCAGATGATTGACGTGCCCAAGCCCAAACCCGTTTCTGCCGCCCCTGTTGCAGTGCCGCAACCAAAATTATGGGATGATTAACGGTTTCTTTACTCCTACCCGCTATGCTCCGACCTATCAGAGGAGATTTCTATGCAGGGTATGGACGACGTAAAAACTATGAGCACACTGGTCGAAGCGCAGGTATTTGGCGCGCGCGGCGAGTGGGAAAAACATGATATTGGCGGGCAGATGACTTATGTTAAGCCCATTGCCACCCAAGACCCTGAACTTAAAGCCCGAATCGCGGCGCGCTATGACGAGCTTGGCTTTGTGCCCATGTTTTTCCGCGAGTCGGGGCGCGAGTTTGTAGCA
>JAJTIB010000012.1 GCA_021300075.1 Rickettsiales bacterium | reverse complement strand
ATCCTATGAAGAACTTTGTAATGGAGGGCAAAACTCTGACCCTCACAGCCCCGTATGCCCTGACTTCTGGTCAAGGCTTGCTGGTTGGTTCCCTCTTTGGTGTGGCATCAGGTGATGCCGCCATCAGCACCGAGGTGGAGGCGATCACCGACGGCGTGTTCACCCTCACGAAAGCAACGGGTGCTGCATGGACAGTCGGCGCGTTAATCTACTGGGACAACGCGGCGCGTAACTGCACCACCACAGTTGCTACGAACAAGCTAATCGGGGTTGCTACCGCTGCCGCTGCTTCGGGCGATACGGTGGGCAACGTGCGCCTGAACTCTGCGTACATTAGCTAATGACTGCTTTTGACACAGCGATTCAGGCTCTTTTCAACGACCGCAATCTGTCAAAGCCAGCCTTTTTCTTGCCAATGTTAGGTGCGAACCGTTCGGTGCGCGTGATTACTCGTGCGCCAGACGTGTTTCAGGATGTGGGCGGGTCAGTGATTGAAACTCCCACCCTTGTGGTGGAAGTCCAAGTCTCTGACTGCCCCACCATCGTGCCTGGTGACCAGTTCATGATCGACGGCATCACCTACAAAACGCAAGCAAGGCCGCGCCGCGACCCAGAGCGGTTAATCTGGCAGGTCGATTGTTATGCGGATTGAAGCAGCTATCACGGGAAACCTTCATAAGTTTATGGAGCAGCAAAAGGCGGCGGCGGAAGCCGCCGTCACTGCTGGCGTGGCGGAGGTGACCGAACGCATAAAGAACGACCTGCGGGGGCAAGTGACGGGTGCAGGGTTGGGTAATAAGCTCGCCAAAAGCTGGCAAGCCAAGCTCTATCCCAAAGGCCAGAAATCTATTTCAGCGGCGGGCTGGGTATTTTCCAAAGCCCCGAAGCTGATCCGCGCTTTCAATGAAGGTGCGCTCATCAAAAGCAAAGATGGGTTCTTTCTGGCAATCCCCACCGAAGCCGCTCCGAAGCGCGGTGTGGGTGGAAAGCGGATTAACCCGTCAAACTTCCCCGAGCATTCGCTGGGGCGGCTGCGCTTTGTCTATCGCCCAGGGAAAATCTCCCTGCTGGTGGTGGATTCCCTGCGTGCCAGCACGGGCAAGCGCGGTGGTTTCCGCAAAGCCAGTGAATCCGCGCTCAAATCAGGGCGCGGCCTCACCACGGTGGTGATGTTTCTGCTGGTGCCGCAAGTGAAGCTCAAAAAGCGTCTGGATTATCAATCCGTGGTGAACGCTCGCGAAGGCCAGCTGCCACAAACCATTTTGAAGAATTGGAAAGAGGTATCCCCCAATGCCGAGCAAACGTGAACAGGTGCTGGATCGGCTTTTCACCAAACTGAAAACGCTCGAAACAGCCACGCTCAAGGTCTATCGCAACCTCGATAAGCCCGAGCAAGTGCCAACAAAC
This sequence comes from Rickettsiales bacterium, assembly GCA_021300075.1. GTDB lineage: Bacteria > Pseudomonadota > Alphaproteobacteria > Rickettsiales > UBA3002 > JAFLDD01. Next base: position 34,996 of record JAJTIB010000012.1, on the reverse strand, counting down.
GGCATGATGGTGATGCGTGATGGTATCGCCCAAGACCCCGAAGTGCTGCTTTCGCCGCTCACCTACATTTACGAACATTTGGTGACGGTGGAAGTGCTGGTGCAAAACCCTGACCCTGCCACCCGCGACGCGCTGCTAGACGTGCTGCTGGTGGCATTAAGCGGAGTCATCACAAGCAACCGCACACTGGATGGGCTTGCCGAATGGGTCGAGGCCAGATCACCAGAGTTTCAAGACGAACCGATTGAAGGAGCTGCCAGCGTTCGCGCCGCCACGGTGCAGGTGATGGTGCGCTACTTCACATCCGACCCGCTCAATTAACCAACCCTAATCAGGAGTAAATCTTATGGCTCGATCCTATGGCTCGGCAGCGACGTTGCTTGCCTTGAAAGAATCCACTTACGGTGTGAAACCCACTGGTAACTGGGAAAAGTTCGCGTTTGTGTCTTCGGACTTAAGCGCGGAGCAAAACCTGCTTTCCTCTGACCTTCTCGGGCAAGGCCGCGAACCGCGTGCGCCGTTCCGTGATGTGATTAACGACGAAGGCAATCTGGTGGTGCCAGTGGAAGGCCGCGACTTTGGCCGCTGGCTGCAACTGCTACTCGGCAACCCTGTATCGGCTGGCGTGGCGGCAACGGGTGACATCACCTTCACCGCAAACCCAAGCGCAACCCATACCATCACCATTAACGGGGTGACGTGGACTTTCGTTGCCTCGGGTGCGACGGGTACGCAAACCAATATCGGCGCGAACCTGAATGCTACGCTCACCCAGCTGGCAACTGACCTTAACGCTTCGGTCAATGCCAGCATCACGCCAGCCACTTATTCCAACGGCGGCGGCACCAAGCTCAACATCGTGCATGATACGCTGGGGGCAACGGGCAATAACTTCACGCTGGCTTCTGGCAATGCCAACGGTGTGGCAAGCGGTGCAACGCTCTCAGGCGGCGGCTTCACGCACACTTTTGTCAGCGGCGCGGCAAGCCTTCCATCCTTCGCGGCGGAAATCGGTCATGCCAATGTGCCAGCTTATTTCGTGCATACAGGCTGCATGTTGGGAAGTATGGCATTGAATTTCCAGCGTTCAGGTGCAGCGAACGCTACCCTTAACATCATCGCTCAAGGGGAAACGCGCTTTGCATCCACGCAAGGCGGCACGCCCACCAGTCGCGTATATAAGCCATTCAGCCAGTTCAACGGCTCGATCAAGCGCAATGGTGCATCGCTGGCCAATATCACGGGCGCACAGTTCACCTATTCGAACGGATTGCAGGCGGTGCCGACCATCCGCAATGATGGGCTGATTGAAGCGGTTGACCCCACCATCATCAATGTGAATGGCAGCATTGACGTGCGCTTTGCCGACACCACGCTGGTGGATGACGCGATCAACAACACCGCCATTGAATTGGAGCTTGCCTACAAGCTGGCGGGATTAGACGGGAACAACTTCTCACTCACCTGGACATTCCACGAAGTTTATCTGCCGCGACCGCGCATCCCCGTGTCGGGACCAGGCGGCGTGCAGGCCAGCTTCAACTGGCAGGCCGTCTATGACGACGCACTCAGTAAATCCGTCACCGTCGTTTTGAAAAACGATGTCACCAGCTACCCATAAGGAGGTGTTATGCTACGATTGAATCTTCAAAAAGAACCGTATTGGCTCGATTTGCCTGCCGAAGTGAAACTCAAAGTGCGGCCACTTTCTACCGCCATTATGAGTGCGGCGCAGTCTTCCGTCATCAAGCAGATCACCGACTGGCGGCAAGAACGTAAATCCCGCACGGAAGTCGGCGCGGATGTATCTGATTTGCCTGATGTGGACGACGAAGAAACCCGCCACGGGCTTTCGGAAGCGTTGCTTATCAAGGCAATGGCACGCGGCGCGGTGATCGAGTGGCAAGGCGTGTTGAACAGCGCGGGTGATGCGCCTGCGGTGGTGAATGATCAAGCCGTGAACGATCTCATGGATATTTGGTTCATCGCGCAGGATTTCTGGAAGAAATACACCGCTTCACTTTCCCTGCTGGACGCGGAGGGAAACGTCTCTGGGCTCGTTGTAAATGGCACTTCGGCGGCGGGTCAGGATATTGCAGAACATGCCACGACGAAGCCCTCCCGTGTAGCAAAGGCGAGCTAAACGAAACGGGCGAACCATTATGCCCCTACATCAAAAGCGAACCGCATTCGATGGAGGGGTTCGAGGCATGGGAAGTGCTGCTTCGGTGTAGCGGCCAGTTCAAACTTTATCCCAGCGGTAAAATCGCAGGGTTCGACATTCCAACCATTTTAAGTGTGACCGACGTACTCGGCTATGACCGACAGGCATTATTGCGCCTGCTGGATTATGCCGAGGCTGGGTTGCACGAGGCAATTCGCGATCATGGCAACAGCAACGCAGAACATTTCAATCAGGATAGCGGTTCTTGACGGCGATAAAACCCGCCGTGAATTAACCCTCACTGGTGAAGCGGGACAACGTGCGCTCGCCAAAATCAAGGAAGCCACAGCTCCCGCCAGCAAGTCGCTGGTGGCGGTGAATGTGGTGAGCGAGCAAGTTCGCTATGGCATGGAAAACCTTGCAGGCGGCACGGGTTCGCTCGGGGCAAGCCTCACGCGGCTTGGTCCCGTTGGGCTGGCCGCCGCCGCTGTCATTGGCACGCTCGGCCTTGCGGTTGCTGGTGGGATCAAAGAGTTTAAGGAAGCCGAGCAAGCCCTTAACCAACTAAACGCTGCCCTTAAAGCGACCGATTTCACCGCCGGTGTGACCGCACAGGAAATCACCGCGCTTGGTGAGGCGGTGGAAGGCAACACGCTCTTTAAGAAAGAGGATATTCAGCAAGCTGCCTCCTCGCTGGTATCTTTCCAAAACGTCGCTGGTGAGACATTCACCCGTGCGCTGCGGCTCTCCGCAGACCTTGCGGTACGTTTGGGAACTGATGTGCCTTCCGCCGCCGATATGTTGGGCAAAGCGTTGGAATCACCCGAGGAAGGGCTTGGCAGGCTGGCGCGGAAGTTTTCCGATCTGTCACCCACCCAGAAGGAGGTGATCGAGAACTTCGTTAAACAAGGCGACATTGCTTCGGCGCAGGCGGTTATCCTTGAGCATTTGGAAGAAAAAACCAAAGGGCTGGCGGACGCGCAGGCGCAAGGCTTAACGGGTGCAGCTAACCAGCTGGGGGATGCGTGGGATGATCTGCTGGAATCCTTCGGGCGTACCATCAGCGAATCGGGTGCGGCTCAAGTTAGCCTGAATCTGCTCACCAAAGCGGTGCGCGGCTTGCAGGAAGCATTAAACCCCACCCGCGAGCAGCAAAAAAGCCAGCTTGAAGAAGAAATCGCCGATTTGCAGAACAGCTTCGGTACTAAGCTCGACATTGCCGTGCTTGGCAGTGCGCCTGGGCTTGAGGCTAAAAAGCGCGAACTGCAAAAGATTAACGACGAGATCGCCGCCGAGCAAAAGAAGGCCGACGAAGATACGCAAAACGCACGTACGGCCGCTGAGAAAGCAGCTGCAGAGCGTCGCAATAATCAGCTGCTTGAACTTCAGAAGAAATATTTGAAGGAATATGAGGATGTAACACTCACCTCGCAGCAGAAAATCCTGCGGGATGCGGAAGAACGTCGCAAGCAGATCCTCGCCCTCAATAAAGGGGATGCAAATAGTGAAGCTGCGCGGGAAGCACTGGCTGCGCTCAATGCCTCCACCAAGGCAAAGCTGGCCGATGCCAATAAAACGACGGCAAAATCTTCAGTCAGCACAAAAGATGACAGCGAAGAAACCCGCAAACGCGCCATTCAGGAAGTAAACCGTGCGCTTTTGCAGACCAAGCCTTCCTACGATTTGGCAAAGCAGGCACTGGATGAGTGGAAAGCCAAGCTGATCGAGAATCTCGGCGGCGCGACCGAAGCCAACCAGGAATATATCGACAAAATCGAGCAGATTTACTCGGTGAAGCTCAAGGAGATTTACAACAAGTCGTTGCTCGATAGCGATAAATGGGAGGATGGCGCAAGTCGTGCGCTCAAACGCTATGCCGATGAAGCCACCAACGCAGCCAAAAACGCGGAGGATTTATTCGGCAGTGCGGCCACCAAGGTGGAGGACACGCTGGTGGATATGGTCACCAGTGGCGAGTTTTCCTTCAAGAAGCTGGGTGATCTGGTGCAGTCCATCGAGCAGGACATTTTGCGGATGTTCATTCGTCAGCAAATCACGGGACCGATTGCGGGTGCGCTGGGTGATTTTGCCAAGGGCAGCGGTGGTGACATTTTCGGCAGTATCTTCGGCAGCCTGTTCCATGATGGGGGTGTTGTCGGTGTTTCGGGTGTTTCCCGCCGCGCTGTGCCTGCTTATGCGTTCGCAGGTGCGCCGCGCTTCCATAATGGCCTGATGCCCGATGAGTTCCCCGCCATTTTACAAAAGGGTGAAACCGTACTGCCCAAAAACACCAAGATGGGCGGCAACAATATCACCTTCAACATCACCACCCCGAACGCGCAGAGCTTCATGGAAAGCCAAGGACAAATCATGAGTAAGCTCGCCGCGCAGATGGGGCGGCATAAAGCGAGGAACGGATAATGCCAACATTTCATGAAGTGCAATTCCCGCCGAAAATCGCTTATGGCGCAAGCGGCGGGGCGGAGTTCAACACCAGTATCACCACCACCTTTTCAGGATTCGAGCAGCGCAATGTGAATTGGCAAAAGGCGCGTGGCCGCTGGGATGTCTCGACGGGCTTGAAAAGCAAAGCCGACATGGATGCGCTGCAAGCCTTCTTCCGTGCGCGGTATGGCAAAGCCTATGGTTTCCGCTTCAAGGATTGGAGCGATTATCAGGCGGTGGGGCAAACGCTTGGCACTGGCAACGGTTCGCTGACTACCTTTCAGCTGAACAAAACCTATACCAGCGGCGGCAACAGCTATGTGCGGGAAATCAAGAAGCCCGTGTCAGGCACAGTGAAAATCTACCTCAACAGCGTGCTGCAAGGCTCGGGCTACTCGGTGGATCACACCACAGGCGTGGTGACGTTTTCCGCCGCGCCTGGTGCGGGTGTGATTGTGAGCAGTGATTTCGACTTTGATGTGCCTGTGCGCTTCGACACTGACACGCTTGCCGTGCGTGCCGACGGACCAGGCTTTTTTGTATGGGATTCAATCCCGATTGTGGAGATACGCTTATGAGAACCGCTTCAAGCAATATGGCCGCGCATCTGGCGGGTGAAGTCACCAGCCTTGCCGTGTGCTGGAAACTCACGCTGGTGGGTGGCACGGTGATGGGCTTCACGGATCACACCTCCGATCTCACGTTGAGCAGCCAGCTTTACAAAGCCGCGACGGGCTTTTCCCCCACGAGCGTGGAAACCAAAGACAAATTCAGCGTTGATAACCTCGATGTGGCGGGAATCCTTGACGCGGCGGCAATCACCGAAGCCGACATCATGGCGGGGAAATACGACTTCGCCGAGATTGAAATCTTCATGGTGAATGTCACCGACCTTTCGCAGGGCATCATCACGCATCGACGCGGCTGGCTTGGGGAAGTGACACTCAAGAACGGGCAATTTGTCGCCGAGGTGCGCGGGCTGGCGCAGAAACTGAGCCAGAACATCGTGGAACTTTACAGCCCCACATGCCGCGCCATCTTCGGTGATGGACGCTGCAAAGCCAACCTTGCCAGCTACACGGTGGGCGGGAGTGTCAATACTGTCAGTAGCAGGCAGGTGTTTATCAGCAATTCCATGACTCAGGCGGCTGGGTATTTCTCGGGCGGCGAAGTGGTGTGGCTGACGGGTGCAAACGCTGGTCGTCGCATGGAAATCAAAGAGTTCTCGAACAAGCAGTTCACCCTCGTGTTGCCTATGCCCAACAATGTGACGGTGGGCGACACCTTCAACGCGATAGCAGGCTGCGACAAAACCATAAGCACCTGCATCGCCAAGTTTAACAATGCCGTGAATTTTCGCGGCGAGCCTTACGTCCCAGGCATGGACAAGATGCTCGCCACCGCAGCCACGGCCAACGATTTGCAGCGCGTATGACCCAAGCACAAACCATTGTTACCCAAGCCCGAACATGGATCGGCACACCGTTTCACCACCAGGCGCGACTTAAAGGCAAAGGCTGTGATTGCCTCGGCCTGATTGTCGGTGTGGTGGATGAGCTGGGCTTGAAGGATAAGCACGGCCAGCCGCTTTCTGGCTATGACGAAGTGACCTATTCCAAAGAGCCAGACGGCGCGTATCTCACCGAAAAGCTCACGGCGTTGCTGGATGAAGTGCCGATAGCCGAGGCGCAGGCGGGTGATCTGGCTTTGTTCAAGGTGCGCGAGAACCCGCAGCACATGGCATTTCTCACCGATTATGAAAACACGCTGGGGATGGTTCATTCCTACGCGCCAGCCCGTCGGGTGGTGGAACACCGCCTCGATGATGACTGGAAACAACGACTTGTGAAGGTATTCAGATGGCAGCCATCGTTCTAGCAGCCGCCGCGAGTTCTGCGGCCTCATCCATCGGCGCGGGTGCATTTGCCGCAGCGTTGGCGGGTGGTGTGGGCGGATATTTGGGCGGGTTTATTGACCGTTCTATTTTCGGCAGCAAGGCACGCATCAATCAAGAAGGTTCGCGCCTGACCGATTTGATGGTGCAGGCTTCCACCTATGGCAAGTCGATACCCGTGGTTTATGGCAACGCCCGAATTGCGGGAAACGTGATCTGGTCGCGCCCGATTCAAGAGCATGTGACCACGACAACGCAATCCTCGGGCGGTGGTAAAGGTGGCGGCGGTGGCGGAAGCGTGGAAACCACCACCACGACCTACACCTACACGGCAAGCCTTGCGGTGGCGATTTGTGAAGGCGCGATTAGCGAAGTGGTGCGCGTATGGGCGGATGCAAAGCAGCTTGACCTGACGGCTGGCAGCTATTCGCTCTATCTCGGTGATGAAACACAGCTGCCTGACACGTTTATGTCGTCCTTCTATCCCGCAGGGCAAACGCCAGCTTATCGCGGCATGGCCTATGTGGTGATTAAGGATTTTCCGCTGGGGGATTTCGGAAACCGCATTCCGAACTTTACCTTCGAGGTGCGCCGCACGCTGAAAAAGCCCTTCGACCTTGAGGATAAAATTAAGGACATCACCATCATCCCAGGTGCGGGTGAAAATGTGTACGACACGGTGGTGCAGGAAAAAACCAGCGGCCAGCAGGATGTATCAGGCAATTTCGTGCAAGGTGGCAAAGTCACCAAAATGAACCTGAACAACCTGAATAATAAAGCCGATGTGCTGGTGGCACTCGATAACCTGAAAGCCAATCTGCCCAATGTGGAATGGGTGTCGGTGGTGGTGAACTGGTTTTCGGATTCCGCAGATCCTGCGGTGAGCATTATCAAGCCAGCGGCGGAGTTTAACAGCCAAGGCGCACGGGTTGCGCCCGATGATTGGGCGGTAGCAGGATTTAACCGCAACAACGCGCATGTGATTTTAACTTTTCCCGATGGTTCGCCCACTTACGGCGGCACGCCCACGGATAAAAGCATCATTCGCTTGTGCCAGGAATTAAAGGCGCGTGGCTACAAGGTGCTGTTTTATCCGATGGTGCAAGTGGACACCATCACGCCACAACCAAAACCGTGGCGCGGCAGGATTACACCGACCAATGCCACCGATGCGGCCAACTTCTTCACCCGCACCAATGGCTATAATGCTTTCATCACGCACTATGCCAACCTGAACGTGGGCGGCGTGCTTCTGAAGAATAATATCGACGCTTTCATGATCGGCTCGGAATTGGTGGGACTCACCACCTATATGAGCAGCGCGGGCGTGTTCCCAGTGGTGACGCAGCTGAAAAGCCTTGCCGCCACGGTGAAAACCGCCGTCGGCGCAGGTGTAAAAGTGGCTTATGGTGGGGATTGGAGCGAGTATCATTCCGTAAACGGCTGGTATCACCTTGATCCGCTATGGAGCGATAGCAATATCGACGTGGTGGCGGTTGATTGCTACTTCCCACTTACGCCCGATTTGCCGCAGTCACAAATTGACTATCAGGCAGTTTATGACGGTTGGACGCAGGACGAAGGATGGGATTATTATTGGGACGGCACACGCACCACCAAAACCTTCTATTCAGGCGCAACCTATGCCTGGAAGAACATAAAACACTGGTGGAATAGCACCCACACGAATCCTGATGCCAGCGGCACGGCGTGGACGGCCAAGATGAAACCCGTGTGGTTTTCGGAGATTGGCTTTCCTTCGGTGGATGGATGCGCCAACCAGCCCAACGTGTTCGTTGACCCTGACTCGGTAGAAAGTTTCTATCCTCGGGGTTCGCGCTCGCGGGTGGATTTTCTGGCGCAGCGCACCGCGCTCGATGCTTCGATTGACTATCTCAACGCTGAAAATGCGCTGGAAGCCAATTTCATTCCGCGCAAGTTCGTGTGGACATGGGATGCACGGCCGTTTCCGTTTTTCCCTGACCTCGGCTCGGTATGGGCGGATGGGAGCAACTGGAAAACAGGCCATTGGGTGCAAGGCAAGCTGGGGCTTTCGAGCCTTGGGCAGATCGTCGCCGACCTGCTGAAAAAGGTGGGTTACGACAACACCATGTATGACACCAGCCGTCTGACGGATATTGTGTCGGGCTTTATCGTGAGCAACAGGCAAACGGTGCGTGCGTGTTTGGAGCAATTGGCCTCGGCTTATTTCTTCGACATGGTGGAATCGGACGGGCTGCTAAAGTTCATCAAGCGGGGCAAAGTTTCCAACACCACGCTGGATTTCTCGGAACTGGTGCCGCGTGATGATGCGATTGATACCTTCACCATCACCCGCACGCAGGAACTGGAATTGCCGCGCCAGGTGGATGTCATCTACTTAAACCGCACGGCGGATTATCAGGCTGGCACGCAATCCTCGCAGCGGCAAACCGTCAAAGCGGTGGATTATGCCACGGTAAACTTGCCGATTGTGCTTTCAGATCAGGAAGCCAAGGTGGTGGCGGATGTGACGCTCTACAATGTGTGGGTCGGCCGCGTGCAGTACCAGTTCACCGTGCCGCCGAAATATGCGCTGCTTGAACCGACCGACGTGATTACCATCACGAAGGATGGCGCGTCGTATGTCATGCGGATCAATTCCACTAAACTGGTGCGAAATGGGATGCAGGAACTCACGGCGGTGGCCGAAGATGTGTCATCCTATGATTTCTATAATCCCGCAGGCACTGGTACGCCCAACATTCAGCCGCCGACGAGTATTTCCGCCACGCGGCTGGAACTGCTCGACCTGCCAGCATTCCCCACGGATGCGGTGACGGATGCCTATTTGCGCTATGGCGTGGTGGGCTTGGGTGGGGACTGGACGGGTTCGGCGGTCTATCGCTCGGATGATGGCGGTGCAAACTATGCCCTGATGCAAACACTCACGGCGCAAGCCACCATCGGCGCGGTGCTGAATATCATCCCTGCGGGGACGGTGTACACTTGGGATAACAGCACGACCATTGATGTGCTTTTAACCTTCGGCCAGCTGCAGAGCGTGACCGATATTGCTGTGCTGAATGGCGCGAATGTGTGCGTCATCGGCGATGAAGTCATCCAGTTCCAAACCGCGACACTGCTCGACACAAACAAATATCGTTTGTCTGGGCTTTTGCGGGGGCGGCTGGGTACGGAATGGGCTGTAGGTAGTCACATAGCGGGTGAACGCTTCATCATGCTGACAAACGCCCTTGCGCGGGAACTGATGGCATCCTCTGGCTGGGGTATCGCCAAGAAGTTCAAGCCAGTGACCGTTGGTTCCACGCTTGGGGCAACCACCGCGCAGGATTTCACCTATGCGGCAAAGGCTCTGAAACCTTATTCCCCCGTGCATATCGAGGGCAGCCGAAATGTGGGTGGTGACCTCACCATCAACTGGAAGCGGCGCACGCGCATCGGCGGGGATTGGCGGGACGCGGTGGATATTCCGCTTTCCGAGGAAGCCGAACGCTACGAGGTGGAAATCATGCAGGGGGTGACGCTGAAACGCACCATCATCGGTCTGACAACGCCCACGACCATCTACACCGCCGCGCAGCAAGTGACCGATTTCGGATCGGCACAAAGCAGCGTGCTGGTGAATGTGTACCAGCTTTCCGCCGCCGTCGGGCGTGGATACGCGGGAATCGCAACGATCTAACCTTCAAACAACGGATAGTCTTATGCCAAACACCACTAATCGGGTGAAGCTGCCCTATATTCTGCAATCACAGTCGCAAAAGGAAGTGACGCATAACGCATCACTCGACCTGATCGACGCGCTGTTGCAGGCCGCAATGGTGAGCGTGGGGGTGAATACGCCTCCAGGCTCGCCCGTCGCGGGGGATAGCTACATCGTAGGCAGCGCACCCACGGGCGCATGGGCTGGGCAAGCCAAAGCCCTCGCGTTTTACACTACCGCCTGGAACTTCATTGCCCCGTGGGAAGGGCTGACGGTATGGGCGAATGATGTAAACACGCTTTACACTTACGATGGTGCGGCATGGGTGCTGACGGTAAACACCACATCGTTTCAGAATCTCACCATGCTTGGCGTGAATACTTCCGCGGATAGCACCAACAAGTTCGCGGTGGCGAGCGCGGCAATCCTGTTCAATCACATCGGCACGGACATGCAGGTGAAGATCAACAAGAATGCCATAGGCAACAAAGCCAGCTTCCTTTTCCAAACAGGTTTTTCGGGGCGTGCCGAGTTCGGCCTGCTGGGGGATGATAACTTTACTCTCAAAGTGTCGGCGGATGGTTCGACCTTCTTTGATGCGCTGAAAATGCTGGCGGCAAATGGCCGTGTGGCTCTGAAATCCAACGCCGCAGGGTTAAGCGGTGCAGGCACGACGCAAGGCACGGCAACGGCGATCACCAAGCAAACGAACGAGTTCACCACGGTGGCGGCTGGCACGGGCGGCATCCTGCCATCACCCGAGCAAGGCGAGTTCATTTGTGTAGCGAACGCTGGGGCGAACGCCCTAGCGGTGTACCCCGCAAGTGGCCATAGCATTAACGCCCTAGCAGCCAATGCTGCATTCTCACTCGCCGCTGGCAAAAACGCCATGTTTTGGGCGGCAACCGCAACCAAATGGTACGCCAACTTGAGCGCATAAGGATTCATTTATGACCACACATCCAGCAAAACATAATCTCTATGTTTATCGCGGCGCGACGTTTTCCGAGCAAATTACTTGGAAAGATGAAAGCGGCACGCCGATTGATCTGACCAGTTTCACCGCACGGATGCACATGCGCGAAACCGTGGAATCTTCCACACCATTTCTCACCCTGACCACTGAAAACGGCGGCATCACGCTGGGTGGCGCAGCTGGCACGATTAACATTCTGGCCACCGCCGCCGCCACGTCTGCCATCACCGCAACGGGTGGGGTTTACGATTTGGAGATCGTCGCAGCGGATACCGTCACCGTGACGCGCCTGCTGGAAGGAATTGTCATTATTAGCCCCGAGGTAACGCGATGACCGACATCATCACCATCAATGAAGTGATCCAGCTGGTTAAGGTGGAAGAAAAGAAAATCGAGGTGGTTACGGTGGGAACACAGGGACCACCTGGCACGGGTGGAAGCGGTTCAAGCGATCACGGCGCACTGGCAGGGTTAGAGAACGACGACCACCCGCAATATCACACCGATGCGCGTGGGGATGCGCGGTATTACACCAAGTCTCAGCTTGATGGGGTGCTGGCACTGATTCCCAAAATGGAACAGGTCACGGTGGATTTTGGCAATGCCAGCGGCGGGGAAGCTGATCTCGCAAGCGTTACCGTCGCCGCTGCCTGGGTAACCGATAGCTCGGTGATTCTTTGCACGGCCGCTGGGGTGGCAACGCTCGATCACGATGCAGAGGACGCAGCACTCGAAGGCATACAGGCGGTGGCGGCAAATCTTAACGAGGGCGTTGGCTTCGACGTAATCGCCCGTGCGCCGCAGGGAAGCTGGGGTCGTTTTAACATCAACATTATGGGGGTCTAAACCATGAGTATCATTCTAAAATCTGGCGATTCTGCCGATCTTGCATCAGTGGACGCAAACAAGCGGCTGAAAATCAATTTGCCTATGGCAATGGCGGAGGCTGGTTATTCCGTCATCGCAGGCGAATCTCACGACGGCGCGAATGGTGAGCCGCGCCTGGTGCGTGCGGCTAAAGTTTCCACGGACGGCAGGCTGCGCGTGGGCGTGGATAATATCTATTGGGCGGATACGTTCAATCACACGGTGGTGGATGGTGGCGCGTACCAATTCGTGAGCGTGACGGCAACCATCGCCATGTCGGGCGGCTTCATGGTGTTCAATGCGGGTAACTCGGTGGCCTCCGCAGCGGTGGCACGGGCGCAGACCTATAAAACCTTCCCGCTGCATCCTGCTGGGTCTTTGGAAGTGCTGTTCCGCCTGCGCTTTGCGATTAACCCGATAGCCAATAATGTCTGCGAGTTCGGGCTTGGTTTTGCCGCCACGACCGCTACGCCGACCGATGGGGTGTACTTCAAGCTCAATACCGCTGGTTCGCTGGTGGGCGTGATGAATATCAACGGCACCGAAACCACCACCGCGCCAATGCCTGCGCCTGTGGCAAACGAGGTTTATTACTATCGGATTGTCATCGACCAAGATCGCATTGAGTTTTACATCGACGGCGTGCTGGAAGGTGTCATTCTTTCGCCGAATACCGCCGCCGCAATTTCGCTCTCGCGTTGGCAGCCGCTTTTGATGCGTTGCTACAATGCAGCCGCAACGGGTTCGGCGCAGCGCATGGAGATTGCCGACGTATCGGTGATTGCCCGTGATTTGGCTTTGAACCGCCTTTGGGCAACGGCAATGGCTGGCATTGAGTGCGGCAGCTATAACAACCCTCGCGGCGCAGCGGTGGGGCAATCTGCCAACTATGTGAACAACACGGCTCCCGTATCGGCCACGCTTTCCAATACGGCGGCAGGCTACACCACGCTGGGCGGTCAGTTTCAGTTTGCGGCGGTGGCGGGTGCAGAAACCGACTATGCGCTGTTTGCCTTCCAAGTTCCAGTAGCGGCAGCTGGTGGCGGCAACCGCAATCTGGTGATCCGAGGCGTTCGCATTGAAACTTTCAATATGGGCGCAGCCTCTGCCACTACGCCCACGGTTTTGCAGTGGGCGTTGGGCGTGGGCTCAACAGCGGTGTCACTGGCAACGGCGGATTCCAACACCGCAGGCACACGCGCACCACGCCGCATTCCGCTTGGGGTGCAATCTATCCCCGTCGGCACGGCAATCGGTGGAAACGTCGCGCCGATTGATGTGAACCTCGATGCGCCGCTGTATGTGGCGGCGGGAACATTCGTTCACGTCATTCTGCGTATGCCAGTGGGAACGGCCACGGCCTCGCAGATCATCCGAGGGCTTGCCATGATTAACGGCTACTTCGAATAACCAACCCTTCAACCCGCAACCAACCACCGCCCCCAAAATCAGGATTGGGAGGCGGTTTTTTTATGTCCAAAACCTAAGGAGGAACCATGTCACCACCCGACGATATTGATGTGCGCTCACAGCTGGCTGTGATGAACGCGCAGATCCAAACACTCACCAAAACAGTCGATGTGCTGGCCGAGGAAGTCAAATCCCTCACAGCACTGGCAAATCAGGGCAAAGGGAGCCTTCGCACCCTCCTGATAGTCGGCGGCCTATGGACGGGCTTGGTGGCCTTTCTCAGCTTCGCCGCTGGTCATCTTTCTTGGAAATAATGGAGGTTCTTATGATTACGCTACTCGGTTCTTTACTCGGCTTCCTGTCGGCAGCCTTTCCTGATTTCTTAAAACTGTTCCGCGACGAGCAGGATCGCAAGCACGAGCTTAAAATCTTAGAGATGCAGATGGAGCAGCAGAAGCTCGGGGCTTCCCAGCGTTTGGAAGAAATCCAGGTGAACGCTGACATCGCCGAATCCCAAGCCCTTTATCGGACGTACAACACGGGCATTCGCTGGGTGGATGCGCTCAACGGCACGGTGCGCCCCGTCATCGCATACAGCTTCTTCATTCTCTATGCGCTGGTGAAGGTGATGCAGTTTTCTGCAGATCTTCCGTGGTTGCTATGGACAACGGAAGACCAGGCAATTTTCGCAGGCATCATCAGCTTTTATTTCGGCCAACGCGCCATGAGCAAATTGCGGAGCGGAAAATGAGACATATTTCCAGACAAGGGCTTGACCTGATTTGCCGCTTTGAGGGGTTTTCGCCGATCATTTACATGTGTCCAGCGGGGTATCCCACGATTGGCTATGGTCACCTGGTTACCGAAGCCAACAAAGAGCAATTCCTGGATGGGGTAGACGAGGACGAAGCCCTCGATCTGCTCCGTCAGGATGTGGCGGTCGCAGAACGCGCCGTGCTACGCCTGATTAGCGTGCCACTCACGCAGGGGCAGTTCGATGCGCTGGTGTCGTTTACCTTCAACCTCGGCGCAGGTGCGCTTCAACGCTCCACGCTCCGCCGTAAGGTAAACCGCGAAGAACATGCCGATGTGCCTGCCGAACTCATGAAATGGGTGTGGGCTGGTGGCCGCAAGCTCAAGGGGCTTGTGAAACGGAGGAACGCGGAATCACTAGCTTACAAGGCAAACATTACAATTTAACTTTTCTGAGTCGTAACGAGTTCATAATCACCGACACCGAACTCAGTACCATTGCTGCACTGGCAATCACGGGGCTTAGAAGCAATCCGAAGAATGGATAGAGCAAGCCAGCGGCAACAGGCACGCCCAGCGCATTATAGACGAATGCGAAGAATAGGTTCTGCCTGATATTACTCATCGTGGCATGACTCAAGCGACGGGCGCGAACGATGCCAATCAAATCACCTTTCACCAGTGTAACGCCTGCGCTTTCCATCGCGACATCGGTGCCAGTTCCCATCGCAATGCCGACATGCGCTTGCGCTAATGCAGGCGCATCATTCACCCCATCACCCGCCATTGCGACCTTGCGGCCTTTTTCCTGTAATTGCCGCACCAGCTCGCTTTTGCGTTCTGGCAGCACTTCGGCTTCATAGTCATCTATGCCCAGCTGCTCCGCAATTGCTTTCGCGGTGGCTTTGCTGTCGCCAGTGAGCATCACGATATGCAATCCTTCGGCTTTTAGCTGTTTCAATGCTTCGGGGGTGGTGGCCTTGATCGGGTCGGCAACACTGATAATCGCCGCTGGTTTGCCATCAATCGCTGCAAACATAGCGGTTTGTCCTTTAGCTCGGAGCTGATCGGCAGCTTGCACAAGCGAATCAGCATTCATGCCAAGTGAAGTTAGCATTGCCGCATTTCCCAGCGCGACATTATGACCACCCACCGTGCCTTGTACGCCTTTGCCAGTGGTAGAGGAAAAATTCTGCACAGTAGAAAGCGTAATGCCTTTTTCCTGTGCGCCTTTGACAATGGCCGATGCCAGTGGATGTTCGCTGCTTTGTTCAAGGCTGGCGACCAACCGCAGGGCTTCATTTTGGTCAAAGCCAGAAGCGACAACAACTTCCATGAGCTTCGGCTTACCCTCGGTCAGCGTGCCAGTTTTGTCGATAATCAGCGTATCAACCTTTTCCATGATTTCGAGCGACTCGGCGTTTTTAATCAATACGCCTGCCATTGCGCCACGACCAGTGCCTGCAATGATAGACATGGGCGTAGCAAGGCCGAGCGCACAGGGGCAGGCAATAATCAACACGGCTACAGCATTAACGATGGCATAGGCCAGTTTCGGTTCTGGTCCCCATATAAACCATGCAGCGGCAGTAAGAATTGCCACCAGCACGACAATTGGTACGAAATAGCCCGATACCTTATCCGCCATACGCTGAATCGGTGCGCGGGTGCGCTGGGCTTTGGCCACCATATCCACGATCTGCGCCAGCATGGTTTCATTACCCACGCGCTCGGCACGCATGGTGAAGCCACCCGTGCCATTGAGCGTTGCGCCCGTCACCTTATCGCCTGCGCTTTTTTCCACAGGAACGGATTCGCCAGTGAGCATGGATTGATCGACACTGCTATGGCCAACGATTACAATCCCATCCACTGGTATTTTTTCTCCAGGGCGAACACGCAGCACATCGCCTTTATGCACTTCCGATAATGGCACATCTTCTTCTTTGCCATCAGCGCGGATGATTCGCGCCATCTTCGGAGCGAGATCAAGCAATGCCCGCATCGCGTTGCTGGATTGCTCGCGGGCTTTAAGCTCAAGCACTTGTCCCAGCAATACCAGAGCTGTGATAACCGCTGCCGCCTCGAAATATACATCCAGCATCATGCCGCCGGAGAATTGTGCGACCGCTTGCGGAAATAATACGAGGATAAGGCTGTAGATATAAGCCACGCCGACACCCAGCGCGATCAGTGTAAACATATTGAGGCTGCGGTGACGAACGGAATCTACCGCACGCACAAAAAACGGCCAGCCGCCCCACAGCACTACGGGTGTTGCCACCAGCATTTGGAGCCAATGCGAAAGCGGTGAATCCATCCATTCGTGCGGAATGTTCGGAAGTAGATGTGCGCCCATGACGAATAACGCCAGCGGCGCAGCCAAAATCGCCGACACCCAAAACCGCCGCGTCATATCTATCAGTTCATGATTAGGCGCAGCATCCAGTGAAACTTTTTCTGGCTCCAATGCCATTCCGCAGATCGGGCAATTACCAGGCTTGGGTTGCCTAACCTGCGGGTGCATAGGGCAAGTGTACATCACACCTTCGCCCTGTGCTGCTTCTGGTGAAACAGCTACAGGGCTGGCATGATGTTCGTGATGACAGTAGTGACCTTCGTGTTTCATTCTTTATCTACCTTTGTTTCGTTATGGGCATGTGTACCATGTCCGCCGTGACCATGATGCATAAATAAGTGCATCAATGGGCATGACAGCAAAAGCAGATAAGGAAGCGCATAAATCAAGTGCTGCCAATGCTCTATAACCAGTAGCACCGCTACGAGTATAAGAGCAAAGGATGCAGCTTTATGGGAGTAAAACCAGTTCAGGCTTTTATGCCCACATTTGGAATGGTCATGTTGCTGTGTCATCTAGTTGCTCCTGTTACTGTTGTGGATGATGGGCTTTGTGATCTGCATCACTCGTTGTTTTAGGTGCGGGAGAGGACTTCATATTCATTCCGTCCTTCATCATACCCCCACAGCATCCGCATGGCTTGCCATCTTTTGCGCCATTTTTCATCATTGGGCATTGCATTCCTTCTTTCATGGAAGACATGCCTTCCATTTTACCCATGCACATTTTACACATGCCTTCTTTACAGCACTTGCATTCGCCAGATTTGCAGCACTCACCGCATTTCCCATCCTTACAGCACTCGCATTTTTCACAACATGGCATTTTCATATCCATGCCAGACATTGAACCACCTTGCGTATTAGAACATGCGGCTACAAAAATGAGCATAACGATAGGCAATAATTTCTTAAACATAACAATCTCCTTTGGTTGGTTAGTCGGTTAATCCAAGGTTAAAGTGAAGATTCACTCGGTAAAATTATTTTTTGTAGAGTTTTAGATTGGTTTCGTTTTCAAAATAATGAATTGTACCATCAGCCTCTGCGCCAATTATTGCCGAGGCTTTATCGACTCGCTTATTACTTACTGGATCAGTTGCGCTGCGTGCTTCCGAACTCTTTTCCAACTTCTCTTTGCACATCGGGCAGCAGCCGTAATATGTCTTTCCGTTTACACTAGTAGGAATCTGAACTTTATCGAACAGCTTGTTGTTAATCATACAAACATATTGCGATTCGACTTTTTTAAGTAAGCTAGTTTCTGCATAAGCACTCATTGAAAAGATGCCGATAATAGTGGCAAATATTAATGCGATAATTTTCTTCATAGCAATTCTCCTTTGGTTGGTGGTTAGTTCTTTTTGATAGTAGAAATCGTGTAATCATCCTTGCCTGCTGGTTTCAGCGTGAAGGACACGGCATCACCTTCCTTGTAGGTAGAAAGATTAACACCATTATCGGCAGTGAACGTCATCGTCATCACAGGCCAGCCAAGCGACTTGATCGGGTCATGCTTGATTTTGATGGTGTTTTTTGCTGCGTCTGCGCTCACCACCTTGCCAGTGGCAGCAACGCCTCCTGCGGCTTCAGCACCTTCCAGTTTTTTTGTCAGCTTGTGGTGATCCACATTTTTGGTTTCACCTGCTTTTGAAGGCGCACCCACAATCAGCACCCCATCCATGCCGAGTGCTTCATGCGGGTGGCAGTGATATTTATAGGTTCCAGGCACGGTGAAAGTGTAGGTGAACTTGTCGCCTTTCTTTTCCTGCATCGGTGACATAATCATTTCATCCACGCCCTTGGGAACGCTCACAAACATCACCTGATGTGCTTCATCCTGCACGTTTTCAAACGTGACAGTATCACCAGGCTGGATAGTCAGCTTATCAGGTGAGAAGAAGTTTTGCTTCTTCGCATCATAATCCGTGACTTCCTTGATGGTGAATTCAGCCGCGAATACAGGTGTGGTTGCCAATATCATGGCGGTAGTCAGTAATAGCTTTTTCATGAGATTTTCCTTTAGGTTGTTGATTGTTAAAACATCAGTCGAAGCCCTATTGAGCCGACTAATTCGTCATTATCCTCGCCATGGCTTTTAGCGATGGATGAGGTTTCCCCAAATTTTCGGCCATAGTGGACATCCACATACGGCGCAAATTTTCGGGTGAATTCGTAGCGTGTTTGTAGACCTATCTTGCCGTCGGGTACGCCTGCGCCAATGTCCTGCTCGTGGACATCCTGCGCCGAGAGATTGACTTCAACATAAGGCTGCAAAATCAGTTTTTGTGTTAGCAGGAGGTCGTTTTCCTGCCGCAGCCGCGCCGTGACATCGCCATGTTCACTCACGAATAAATGAGCTTCCGTTTCAAACCAGTATGGAGCAAGGCCGTTTAACCCAAGCGTCAGGTACGCGGTGGATTCAGGCTTGGTATCGTAACGAATACCTGCCTGTGCATCCCAAAATGTCGAGATGTTGCGGCTATAGAGTGCCCAAAACTCTGCACTCTCCAGCTTGTTATCGGCACGCTCACCCTCTGATTTTATCCAGAGTTTGTTTTCATCCGTGCCGATCCAGCCATCTAAGTCCCAGCTTTGAAGCGGCGTTCCATCGGTATTGCTGCCAACATCGGTTTCCAGCCGAAACATGTGGAAGATACCGCCACCATGCTCTGCGGCCATATCTGCGTGGGCAGAATGATCCACCGCGAATGCAGGCTGTGCAAGCGCAGTGGTGAGGCTGAGTGCCATTAGTAAGTGCTTAATGTGCATGGTTACCTCCGCTAGTTTTGGTTTCGGTGCTGGCAGGCATATCCGCTGCGTCTAGCTTTGCGACAACGACCTGACGCATCATGCCGCTGGCCATGTGGTAGAGCAGATGGCAGTGGAACGCCCACTCGCCGATTTCATCCGCCGTCACCAGCACAGAGTAAGAGCCCCCAGGCGGCACAATCACCGTGTGCTTGTTGGGCAGCTTCGCCGCAGGCTGGCCGTTTTCCAACTGCACGAACATTCCATGCAGGTGCATCGGGTGCGCCATCATGGTTTCGTTGGTGAAGGAAAGCCGCACCCGCTCGCCATATTTCAGGCGGATGGGTTCGGCCTCCGAGAATTTCTTCTCGTTAATCGTCCAGATGTAGCGTTCCATATTACCGCCCAAACGCACGTCGATGTTGCGCTGCGGCTGGCGTTGGTCTTTTTGCACGCCTACATAGCGCAGATCAGCGTATGAAAGAGCTTTCTGACCTTCAGGCGTTCCCGTTTTTGCCCAGCCGCTAATCATATCGGCAGGAGTCATTTCCATATCGGGGTCGTCCTTCATCATCATCTCCATGTTCATATCGCCCATAGAGAGCAATGCGCGGGGACGAGCTGGCGGGATTTCACCTTTCATGCCTTCAGCGGTTGCCAGCGTGCCAATGGCAAAGCCCGTGCGGTCAATTGGTTCGGCGGCGATGGTGTAGGCTTTGTCATCCTTCGGCGTGACAATTACATCGTAGGTTTCCGCAGGTGCAAAGCGAAACTCATCTACTGTAACGGGCTCGATGCCCTGACCATCGGCTTGCACCACGCTCATCTTCAGTCCAGGAATCCGTACATCGAAGAAAGACATGGCAGAGGCGTTAATGAAGCGAAGGCGAACTTTCTCACCTGGCTTAAAAATACCCGTCCAGTTTTGTGCTGGCGATTTGCCATTGGTGAGGAACGTATAGCCCGTGACATCAGCAAGGTCGGTACGCATCATCCGCATATCGCCCCAATCTTTGGCATCCTTCCACGCCTTGCCTAAACTGCTCTTGCTGACATCTTTGAAAAAATCACCCACCGTAAGTCGTGCATTGGCGTAGTAATCCGATGACATTTTGAGGTTCGCCATGATGTCACTGGAATGCTCCTCCGAGAAATCGGAAAGCACGACGACATAATCACGATCCGCCGCTATCGGGTCTTTGCCTTTAGGCGAAGTGATGATCGAGCCATAAAGCCCGTCCTGTTCCTGACCGCTGGTGTGCGAGTGATACCAATAGGTGCCAGTTTGCCTTACGGGGAAACGGTAGGTAAAGGTCGTACCTGGCTCTATCGCCTTATAGCCTCCAAAACCTGTTACACCGTCCATTGCGTCGGGCAGTAGCAGGCCATGCCAGTGGATTGAGGTGGGTTCATCCATTTTATTGGTGACGTGGATCACCGCTTCATCGCCTTCGGTGAAGCGAAGCGTGGGGGCTGGTATGCTCCCATTCACGGTGATTTTTTCGATTGGTTTGCCTGTAATGTTTACAGGAAGCTGCTCAATCGTAAGCGAGTATTCGGATGTTTTGGCGTGTGCAGGAGTGGCTAGAAACCCTACCATCAGCAACGCCATCATCCCAAGATGATGTGTTCGCATAACTAATCCTTGATTTGTGTTGAAATGACACCATGCGCGAAGGCGCACTGGTGGCGTAACAGCTACAGGACTAGGCTTTGGGAGGGCGTTTTAAGCGATTGGAAAGCGCGGATTCCACCACATCATTGGTGAAGCCGAAGCTGCTTTTGCTGGCAGTCAAACGAAAGAGGGATTCGCTGCCATTACCAAAAATCTTCGACAGACCGCTATGACAGGTGCTTCCGATGCACTTGCACATACCTTTATCACAGCATTTGCCAGATTCTTTATCGTTCTGTGCCGTTTTATCGGATTGCTCGGCCTTAGCGTGCTTGTGACAATCACCGTGTTCTGAGGAGGCTTCAGCTTTTTCTACTTTCGCAGAATCATGAGGCATCATCGCATGGGACGTGGCAGGAAAGCTCGTTGTCATAACGAGTGCCAGAACCATAAATATGCTGACGAAGATTTTCATAGGATAGATTGTAGGCTTTATTTTATGTTTTTCAAATGTTTTCATCTTTTGGCATTCATTACGATTCAATTTTTTTGTAGGATTTGGAAATCATATTGGGTTCGGGGCTTTTTTATAGCTCTCTTTTAGCTGATTTAATAATTCGCATCGCGCCGCTGATCGCCAACCAGCCTAGGATGGCGGCGACGATAATATCTGGCCAGATGGTGCCAGAAGCGAACACGCCAGCTGCGGCGATCATCACGGCGATATTGCCGATGGCATCGTTACGGCTGCAAATCCAAACCGATTCTCGGTTGCTATCGCCACCACGGTATTTGTAGAGAAGCATTGCACAGCCGACATTTACGGCCAACGCCACCACACTGATAGCGGCCATAATAAGGGGTTCTGGTAGTTCGGGTTGTAGCGCGTGGTGCAACGTCTCAAACGCCACCCAAAGCCCCACTAAGCCCAAACTAACGCCCTTAAACAGCGAGGCTTTGGCTTTCTGGCGCAGGGATAGATTCAAGACATAGAGGCTTATGCCGTAATTCGCAGCGTCCGAGAAGAAATCTGCGCTATTAGCCAGCAGTGAAACAGAGTGCGCGGCATAGCTTGCCACCATTTGCGCCACGAACATCACCGCGTTGGCAATCAAACATACCCATAGCACCTTGCGGTAAGCTGCGGATACGTCTGATTGCTCGCTGGCATTGCAATGGTCGTGGCAGGAACTCACAGTTTTTTACCTGTCATTTCCTTGCAGATATGCGCGATGCGGTCTGCATGTTCAGCCCAGCCTTTGCCTTCTTTCTGCTTTTTATCCGCAACTTTGGCAGCGCATGCGGAAGCAAGCTCTTTTGGCGGCAGCTTTTCTTCCGCATCAACCGTGGTGAGATCGTCCATCTGGCGGCAGAGCGTTTTCATTTCTCTGATTTCGGGCGTGCGCTTCAGACGTTGGCGTTGTTGCGTGCCGTGCCGTCCAGTGGTACGAACCTTTTGCAAGCTCGCTGGCCACTCCGCTTCATTCAGGCACGCTAGACGCAGCGTTTCTTTTCGGTCGGCTGCGGTGGTGGACTCAGATAGTTTTTGGTCGAGTGTTTGGGGTGGTTGAGATGCACAAGCTGATAAAAGTATCAGTGCTGTGCTGATGATTATAGCTTTTTTCATGGTTCTACCTATAGAATGGTTAAACATTCCTGACGAAACCCGTCAGGTTTGGGGAGCGCGGCGGGAAGGTCATGTCGCTAAACTTGTTCCTTCCCGTCGCACCTACGGTCAGAAGCACCATGCCTCTGGCCGTATTCATTTACTGGCCTTTGCTTTTTGCTTCGGGCTTGCCAGCTTTTTCCTTATCATGATCGTGACCATCGCCTTCCTTGTGGTCGTGATGATCGCCATCTTTATGACCTTCATGCTTGCCGTGATCTTTATGGTCACCGTCTTTGTGTTCGTGCTTTTCCATCTTCTTGCCATCTTCAGCTTTGTGTTCGCCAGCAATGGCAGGTGCGGCAGTACCAATCACTAGCGCGAGGGCAGATGCAGCAAGCAGGGATTTCAGGTCGGTCATAGAGTCTCCTTTAGGGTTGGTTGAAAAAATCACAGTATCTCCTTCGCTAGCAGGTCGCGGGCGAGGTTGAACCGTTTGTAAATGGCGGGCAGCACCAGCAACGTAAGGATGGTTGCGGTAATCAATCCGCCGATCACCACTGTCGCCAGTGGTTTTTGCACTTCCGCGCCAGCACCAGTGGCAATCGCCATCGGCACAAAGCCCAAGGAAGCAACGAGCGCGGTCATCAGTACGGGGCGGAAGCGGGAAAGCGCACCTTCGATAATGGCCGTGTTCGCCTCAATACCTTCACGCACCAGCTGGTTGATGCGAGTAATCATCACCAGCCCGTTCAGCACGGCCACACCTGAAAGCGCAATCAAGCCCACCGCCGCCGAAATAGAGAACGGCATACCGCGCAACCAGAGGGTGATAATGCCGCCCGTGAGTGCCAGCGGCACACCAGAAAACACCAGCAAGGCTTGTTTGACCGAGCCGAGTGCAGTGAACAGCAGTAGGAAAATCATGAAGAAGCAGGCGGGAACTACAACACCGAGCCGCGCCTTGGCTTCTTCAAGGTTTTTGAACTGCCCACCCCATTCCAGCCAGTAGCCAGCGGGAATCTCTACCTTGCTGCCGATAGCGGCTTGCGCGTCTTTCACGAACGAGCCGATGTCACGCCCACGCACGTTGGCTTGAACCACCATGCGGCGTTTGCCGTTTTCACGGCTGATTTGGTTTAGCCCGTCGGTGATTTCCAGCTTCGCCACCTGCTTGAGGGGGATATAGGCTGGGCGCGTGTGTGGTTGGCCACCAATGCGGTCGGCCATATTGTCATCATCGACAGGAAGTAACACGGGCAGGTTTTCCAACACGGTGAGGTCTTGCCGCATGGTATCTGGCAAGCGTACCAGAATATCGAAGCGGCGATCCCCTTGGAACACCAAGCCAGCCTCGCGCCCACCCACTGCAATCGAAAGCACATCCAGCACATCGCTGACGTTCAGGCCATAACGGGAGATGGCGTTTTTATCCAGCTTCACTTCCAGCATGGGAAGGCCGCTGGTTTGCTCCATCTTCACATCCGCGCTGCCTTCAACGGATTTCAGCGTTTGCACCAACTGGGCGGCGGTTTTCTCCATCACGCCGAAGTCATCGCCGTAAATCTTCACTGCCACATCGGAACGCACGCCCGAAATCAGTTCGTTGAAACGCATCTGAATCGGTTGGGTGAATTCGTAGTTGTTCCCTGGAACATCAGATACAGCCTTGTTTATTTTCGCAATAATTTCTGACTTTTCGATACTGGAATCAGGCCACTGGTCTTTGTCTTTCAGGATAATGAACGTGTCGGATACGTTGGGCGGCATCGGATCAGCAGCCATTTCTGCCGTGCCAGTTTTAGAGAAAACAAACTTTACTTCCGACACGCTACTCACTGCTTTTTCCACGGCAAATTGCAATTCCTGCGACTGCGTGAGCGAAGTAGAAGGAATCCGCATCGCGTGCATGGCGATGTCTTTTTCATCGAGCGTCGGAATAAATTCTTGCCCCATCGTGGAAAACAGCACGAGTGAGAGCACAAAACCACCCGTTGCCGCGCCGATGATTTTCAGCGGCGAACGCAATGCCCAATGCAAAGCGGGTTCATACCAGCCTTTGGTTTTTTGGATAATGCGGCTTTCTTTTTCCTCCACGTTGCCTTTCACAAAAATGGCAATCATGGCGGGAACAAAAGTTAGGGACAGCACAAATGCAGCAATCAGGGCAAAAATCACTGTCATCGCCATCGGCTCGAACATCTTGCCTTCCACACCGCTGAATGTCAGCAGCGGGATATACACCATGATGATAATCGC
Organism: Rickettsiales bacterium; assembly: GCA_021300075.1. Lineage (GTDB taxonomy): Bacteria > Pseudomonadota > Alphaproteobacteria > Rickettsiales > UBA3002 > JAFLDD01. The sequence continues at coordinate 10,192 of JAJTIB010000012.1, read as the reverse complement.
CTGACCGAACACAGAAGGCTGAATCATCTCACGGCTGGCCACCATCACCTCATGCAAGCGTTCTTGCAGGGTCAGTATCCTGCCTTCATGGTGCTGGCGGTGCGCCAAGCGGCTCAGGCAATTCTCAGTGATAATCACCGCGCCATCTACAATCAGCCCGAAATCGAGCGCACCAAGGCTCATGAGGTTGCCGCTGATGCCAGCGCGAATCATGCCCATGCTGGTCATGAGCATGGAAAGCGGTATGACGAGCGCAGTAATCAGCGCGGCGCGGAAGTTACCCAGCAATAAAAACAGAATCACGATGACGAGCAACGCGCCTTCGATGAGGTTCGTCTGCACCGTGCCGATGGTGCGATCTACTAGATTGGTACGATTCAACACCGTTTTGGCGTGGATACCTTCGGGCAGCGACTTGTTAATCTCCGTGATCTTCTCGTCCACCGCTTGCGATACGGTGCGGCTATTCTCGCCAATCAGCATGAGCGCCGTGCCAACCACAACTTCATAGCCATTCTCAGAAGCCGAACCCGTGCGGAGTTCCTTGCCGATGCCAACGGTAGCGATGTCTTTCAAATAAATGGTAACACCGCCACGGTTAGCCACCACGATATTACCGATCTGCTCGGCATTCTCGATACGCCCATCCGCACGCACCACATAGGCTTCGCCGCTGCGCTCGATGTAGCCTGCACCAATGCTGGTATTGTTGCGCTCCAGTACATTGACCACATCCGAGAAACTCAGGCCAAGCGCCACCAGTTTTTCAGGGTTAGGCTGCACATGGTATTGCTTCACATAGCCGCCAATCGCATCGACACCCGCCACACCCTTCACGCCTTTCAGCTGAGGGCGGATAATCCAGTCCTGCACCGTGCGGAGGTAGGAAGCCAGTTCGACATCCGAGTTCATGCGCTGGCCTTCGGGCGTGAGGTAGCTACCATCGGATTGCCAGCCAGCCTTGCCATCTTTTATGTCTGCGCCTTTGCCGCGTGGCTGTTCATATTCCACCGTCCACATGTAAATTTCGCCAAGGCCAGTCGAGATTGCGCCCATCTTCGGGTCAACGCCTTCAGGCAGACTCTCTTTTGCTTCCGCAATACGTTCATTCACCTGAGCGCGTGCGAAATAAATATCCACGTCATCGCGGAATACGGCAGTCACCTGAGAAAATCCGTTGCGTGAAATCGAGCGGGTATATTCAAGACCAGGAATACCCGCCAGTGCGGTTTCCACGGGGAATGTCACCTGCTTTTCCACTTCCATCGGCGAAAACGCGGAGGCAACGGTGTTGATCTGCACCTGATTGTTGGTGATGTCTGGCACGGCATCAATCGGCAGATTTTTAAGTGAGTACATACCGAACACCGCCACCGCCAATGTAAGCAGTGCGATTAGGTATCGGTGATGAAGGGAAAACCCTAAAATACGTTCAATCATGGCTCTATCCCCTAGATTCTAGTGTTCGTGTTCCGCACCGGATTTGCCGATGTCGGCTTTCACCACGAAGCTGTTTTTAGCGACGTAATGCTGGCCAGCCGTGAGGCCGCTTTTGATTTCCGTCCACGTCGCATCGCTCATGCCAGTTTCCACGGGCTGCGCTTTGTAAGTGCCGCCATCTTCGCGCACAAACACCACCGCGTTGCCTTCCATGCGCTGGATAGCTTCGGTTTTCACGGCAAGCGGGGCTTCTTTTTCCGACAGCACAACATCGCCGCGGATATTCATGCCCGAACGCCAGTGGTTATCGGCATTCTCGATCACCGCACGCGCCACTACCGTCTGGCTTGAGGCTTCTGCGGTAGGCAGCACCAGCGCAATGGAGGACTCGGTATTCACGGGATCATCAAGGCACTGGATGCGGACTTTCTGGCCAGCTTTCAGCCTCTCGCCATCTTTCGAGAAAATGAACAACTCCGCCCACAGCTTGCTTAAATCCGCCACCGCAAATAATGGCGTATCCGCCGCCAGTTCACCGACACTGGCATTGCGAGTGATGATAGTGCCAGTAACAGGTGACTTCACCGCATAGACTTGTAGACTGTCGTTGCTCTCCACCGTTGCCAGCGTGTCGCCAGCTTTGACCACTTCACCAGGTTCTTTCAGCACACTGCGAATTACACCGGGGAAGCGGGCTTTCACTTGCGCGGTAGTGTTCTGGTTCAGGGTTACGCGGCCACTGACGCTGACGGTTTCCCGCACCATCGCGCTGCCAGCTTGCAGAATCTCGATATTCAGGTTCTTCACCGCATTGTCGCTGATTTTGCTTCCTTCATCATGACCGCCTTCTTCACCGCCATGCCCATGCTCATCGGCTTCGCCATGTTCATCGGCAGCAGGTTTGGCTTCCGCATGGTCGTGGCCATGTTCATCGCCGTGCGCGTGTTCATCCTTGTCACCATGCCCGTGATCGCCGCCTTCGGCATGGTCATCTTTATGCTCATCGCCGTGGCCATGCTCGTCTTTATCAGCGGGGGCATGATTCTCCGCTGCGGGTTCTTTTGCATCCCCGCCAAGCGTGAGATATGCCCCGCCAGCAATGGCCAGCAGCAGTGTTAATATAATGAGGTTGCGCTTATTCATGGTTCTCTCCTGATTTTTGTAATGCGCTGAGGCGTGTGGCGGTCAACCGTTCCACTTGCGCCTTGGCGGTATGAAATTCGCGTATCGCTTCGATCTGCTGTTGTTTTACCCCAAACAGGCTACGCTGCGCGTCAAGCACTTCGAGGTAGGGGAAACGTCCTAAGCCGTAGCCCTCCCGCGCCAGCCGAAAGGCTTTATCGGCGGAAGGTAAAATCTCGGTTTTGAGTGTTTCTGCCTGCACATAGGCGTTTTCCATACGCTCATGCGCCTGTGTTAAATCCGCGCTAGTGTTGAGTGCCAGCTGGCGGTTATCCATTTCCGTGCGGCTGACCTCGTGCCGCGCTTTCTCGATATTACCACGATTGGCATTGAACACGGGGATGGGCAGCGACACGCCAACGATAAATGCCTGATCGCCGCTATCACGGAAGTCGCGCAGGCCCACGCTCAAACGCGGGTCAGGAATGGCATTGGCTTGTTCCAGTTCCAGCCGTGCTTTCGATTGCTCCAAGCTGCTATTCAGCTTCACCAGATCAGGGTTGGCTTTCAGCTTTTCTTCCAGCGATGCAGCCTCTGGCTTTGCAATGGCATAGAACGCCGCGCTATCAAGCGGAAGGGTGAAGCGTTCTTCTCCCATCAGTGCGGCCAGTTTTTTGCGGGAAATATCACGCTCACGGTTCGCCTTATCAAGCGCGATGGTGGCAGTGGAGCGTTCCACCTCTGCACGGCTTTTCTGAATCAACGGCGCAGCGGCTGCTCCCACGCGCACGCTTACAGATTTCAGTACATCCACAGCCAGCTCTTTCTGCTCGGTGGCAAGGCGCACATTTTCTTCTGCTGCCACCACATCCGCATAGGCGGTGGTAACATCACGGATAACATCTAGTGTTGCGGCCTGTTCATCGAGCGAAGCGATTTCCAGCCCTTTACCCGCAATGCTCTCCCGTGCCGAAATCTTCCCGCCGATGGTAATTTCCTGCGTGACCCCAACCGTCACTTCCGCCGAGTCGAAGCCTTTATATGCACCTTGACCCGCAACGTTCTCCGCTTCCACACCTACTTCGGGGTTTACCCATGCCCCAGCTTGCCGCTGTTCTCCCTTTGCAGCCGCAACGCCACTGCCGAAGGCTTTCAAACGTGGGGACTGTACGAGTGCCTTGGCAATCGCATCATCCAGCGAAAAGCCAGCGGCCTTCATAGGTGCAGCCACAGCAGCAGGTGGCGGTGTGTCGGTTTGCTTTTCTGGTTCAGCGTAAGCAGGCGCACTGGTTAGCATGGTGGCGCAGAGCAGCCACACGGGGAGCTTATATGGGTTTGGCATCGGGAGTTCTCACACTTAATTCCTTGGATAAATACAAAAGGACATGCGACCTCAGAGCACCTGGATAGGCACTCTTTCAGGCGCAAGCCTGCTTTATGGAATTAAGCGTGGGAGGGTGGTTTGAGTGGTGGTCCGACCACTACGGATGTTGTGGCATCCTGCTCAAGAACGAAAACCGTGCGGCTGGAAACTTTCATTGGTTCAGCCACAGTCAGGTTAGGTATGGAAGATACATGAGGGCAGCAGCAGTGGTGACCAGCATTAGCCATTTTGCCATCATCCTGCTTTTCGCTCTTGGACTGTTTCTTCGATTGCTCAGTCATCTGGCAGTTATCGCCCTCACAATTCATGCCAGCAGCATGTGCGATGGGCGCAACAAGCAGCGAAAGAGCAATAAATAGTGAAAGAATAACTTTTTTCATGACACGCATCATAACTGAGTGTGGTTAAATTTCAACTAACATGTTCGAACATCATTGATTAGTTCTTGAATAAGGCTCCGTGTGTGTCGCATGTGACTCACCTAGGGCTTGTATAGGGCTACAGGTAGGACTCAGGCGGTAATATCCGCGCCCATCGGCTGCTATCAATTCCTTCCAGTTTGGTTGGTGACGGAACGCATCGCGCATCACCATCGAAGTTGATCCCGCATTTGCGAGTAGAGTTTTCCCATGCACCCACGGATTATCGGTATTGGAAGCGGCGAGCAGCTGGCGGATGATAGCGGCCTGAATGTCACCGAAGTTGAAGCGGTAGCCATTTAAGGCCACCACGCGGCAATCATTCTGCTGGCTGAAAGGCTTGTGAACTATGGATGAAGCGGTGGTTTTGATTTTATGTACACTAATTATTTTGCAGGGGTTATGCGCGGCTAAATTATGCAGTTTTTCGAATTGCCGCAGATCCTCATTAAGTATCACCAAATCGCTGACGCAAAGTTCCACTTTGTCCAAATGCTCGACAATCATGTGAAAGCAATTTTCTTCGCGGGTGGGGAACTTGCGCCGCCCGACACTGCCACGCGAGAACAGGATTCGGCAGGATTCTGGCGCAACACAGACGTATCCTTCAAGCGGATGCGGTGCGGATCGACGCGCTTCATCAGGGGAATATTCTGTCACCGTGTAAGCGTAGGTGGGTTGAAGCCAAGCGGAGGCAATAAGTTTTCCCGTGGCGATTGCATGTTGCACTTCTTCCAAAGTGACTGCCCATCGCCGCGTTAAATGCTCCAGTGAATAATACTCCCTCTCAGGAAATGGCATGGCAGCCCCCCGATTTTGCTTGCTAATCTTAGTTTTTTATGCCTCTTGAATTATGTACAGTATTTTGCTATGAAGCGTCAATAGCATTAACAACCTACGGGGGAACTCTCAGTGTCAACTACACCGCACGGCGGTAAACGCAAAGGCGCAGGAAGACCAAAAGGCCAGGGACGCTTTGGTGAAACGACAAAACCAGTTCGCATTCCACTTAGCCTATTAGGGGATGTGTGTAGGTATGTGGAAAACAAGGGATACAAAGTCCCGATGTATTCTTCCCGCATTCCCGCTGGGATTCCCACGCCGCTCGAAGACCATGTGGATGACACGATTGATCTGAACGAACTGATGGTGAAAGCCCCTGATTCCACCTACCTGGTGCGCGTATCGGGTGATTCAATGGTGGATGCAGGCATCAAAGAAGATGACGTGCTGGTGGTGGATACCGCGAAACTGCCCGAGCATAAAGACATCGTGATCGTATCGCTCAATGGTGAACTCACCGTGAAACGTCTGTTCCGTCAAAACGGCCACATCATGCTGGTGCCAGAAAATCCCAACTATGACCCGATTCTCATCAAAGAAGGTGAAGAACTCAAGGTGCATGGTGTGGTGACGTTTATCATCCATCCCGCTTCTTAAAATCAAAAGCCCTATACTTGCCCTAGACAAGCCCGAGGCATGTCTGAGGCTTGCACTAGGCTCGCCCTAGATTAGCCCGAGGCTTTCAAGCCCTACCCAAGCCCTCAATGACACCTATGCGAGCCTCACGCCAGCCCTAGCACTCGTCCGTCAGGTTGCCGTTCGAACAGTTCGAACAAACGAGCCGTTCTTAACCAACGGAGGCAACCATGAATAATCCCAAAGAAAAAATGACACTCGATGAGATGCGGAAAACACCCATCCGCACCCTCATGAAAATGGACATGAAGGCTCTTAAAAAGCTGCTGGCACAGGCAGAAAAAGAACTGGCGAAAGCTGAAAAGCAGCAGGTCAAAGGCACCATTTTCAGCGCAAAACTGGCCAAGGACTGGGTTCAGGGCGCGATCAATTTCAAGCTGCGTGAAGAAGGCAAGCGTCGTGACAGACGCTCGTAGGCACGCACATGACATCAATCGAATGGTACAGGGTTTATCACGGTATGCCTGAGGACGCAAAACTCAAGGTAGTCGCAAAGCGTTGCGGCCACCTGATGACGCATGTGGTGACAGTATGGCTTTGCGTACTGGATGCCGCCTCTCGTCACAAAACACGCGGCACGGTGCAGGTGGATTCCGAGCAGATTGCGGTGGTGCAAGACATCCCGCAAAAGACTGTCGAGGACATCCTCCGCACCTTTTATGAAAAGGGCATGATTGACGCAAAACATCGGCTTACGGGCTGGGATAAGCGTCAGTATGCCACTTCCACGGAGCGTTCGCAGAAATCACGCGCTGACAAGCAGCACGATGCAACGCCGCGCAACACCATGCAACGCGATGCAGCGGATGGAAACGCCGTGCAGCGCAAAAACAGCAAAAACGACCCAGATACAGAGAGCAGAGTACAGATAGCAGATGCAGAGAACAGATCAGCAGATAGCAGACCAGATTCAGACGCAGAGGCAAATTCAGAAAAAAAGAAAACAAATTCAGATAAAAAAATAAGAGAGAGAGCAGAAAAGAGAGAGTCCGAGAGGGAAAAACAGACAAGCTGTGGAAAACAGATTTTAGAGCAGATGCTCGACATCTGGAACGCAGAAGTGCAGAGCAAACTGACCCCAGATCAGAAAGCAAAGCTCACACCCAAACGCCAAGATAAGATGGCACAGCGGTGGTTGGATGATTTCCAGCAGGACATGCGTGCATGGAAGCACTACTGCGAGATCATCGGGGCTTCGGAGTTTTGCCTTGGCAAGATTGCAGGCAAAGGCTGGACGATTGACCTGTCATGGGCAGTGGAATCTTCCGACCATGTGGCAAAAATCCTGGAAGGTGGTTTCTCGGGTGGCAATCATCCACCCAAAGCACCTGCCTGCGACGTACCTGCTTTGCAAGAGGCGTGGGATCGCGTGCTGGAGGCTTTCCAGAAAAAGCATGGCAAGGCATCTGGCCGCAGCTGGCTTTCATCCACACGCATCATCCGCATTCTGAAATACGGCGACGGCGCGGTGGTCACCATGCGCTGCCCAAGCAAGTTCATTCAGGAATGGCTCACCACGCACTATCTGGCCGACCTCACGCGCTGGTTTGCAGAAGCAACCAAGCATGAGACGCCTGTGACGCGCCTCGAATTGATTGTGGAGGCCAGCGCATGAAACCGACCCTCAAAAACTACACGCTGGTGGAAATTGCTGATCGCTTCGAGGAAGCAGCCTACACGCTGCGCCGCCTGCCATCAGTCCGAATGAAAGGCTATTTCAGCACATGGCCGCCGATTGTCCGCACGGTGATGGAGAACTTGCAGGCAGAAGTGGAGCCGATGCGCCTGGGACCACCTTCCGCTGAATCCATTAGCCGCATGGAGGAAACCATCCAGTGGATTTTCCTGTTGGATCGCGAAGAAGAACGCCGCCTGATTTGGCTCCGCGCCGCGAAAGTGCCGTGGAAACCTATCTGTTGGCGGCTCGGTTGCGGTCGCACCACAGCCTATCACATGTGGCGCACTGCGCTTTTGCAGATCGCTTTCCGCCTGAACACCTCACGAAACGGGGGGCGAAATGTTCGAACAAAAAAAGACTAAACACGTTGAACAGAATTCGCTATGTTTAGGGAGAAAATCGCGAGAGGTGCGTACAACTGCTTTCGCGAAATCATTCTCCCCTCAGTGCGCGGGTCGTTTCGTAAAATCCCTTTCTGATTTTTTGAAGGGGGTTGCGTTATGAACCAGCCACCGAAAAAGTCAGGCGATACTGCATCCACCGAACGCCGCTCACTTGGAGATATTTACGATTCCGTCGTCGATAACATCTATCAGATGTACGACAACAAGATCACCCACAAGGAAGCCCATGAAGCAGCGAGAAACCTGCTGGGCTTCTGCCAGAAAGTGATCGAGATACGGGCTCGAGAAAACAAGTGAGGAAGTATTTGACCTGCATGTCCAGTAGGTTAATCTTTCAGGCAGCGCAGCGAGAGCCGCGTCGGGGTGTGGAAACCCTGATAAAGATCGGTGACACCAACCGCTTATGGTGTAGAATCCTTGACCTCACTCCTATGGTCGGGGGGATGACGACGTATGTTCAGGGCTCACGCCTAAAGGTCGTCATAGCCGAATCTTTACGGTTTTTCCAATTCCCCGATCACCAGCGTTCGCCGCTGGTTAAACAGATGGGGTGAATATGGAAGCAAGAAAAGCAATTATTTTAGCGAGGGTATCTTCCAAAGAGCAGGAAGAAGGCTACTCGATTGAAGCCCAGAAACACAGGCTTCATGATTACTGCAAGCGCAAAAAACTTGAAGTGATAAAAGTATGCGAGATCGTCGAGTCATCAACACGCGGCGACCGTAGCAAGTTCATGGAAATGGTGGCATTCGCAAAACGCTACAAAGAGCCGATTGCGATTGTTGCCGATAAAGTTGACCGTGTGCAACGCAGCTTTCGAGAGTTCCCCGTTCTGGATGATCTCATTCAGCGGGGTTCAATCGAACTGCACTTCAACACGGAGAATTATCTGATTCACAGGGATTCGCGGTCAACGGATCGCACCATGTGGAGCATGTCGGTTTTGATGGCGCAATCCTACACGGATGCGATGAGTGATAACATCAAGCGTAGCATTGAGCATAAGATCAGAAACGGGGAATGGAACGGAGCCGCGCCGCTGGGCTATTCAAACGAGCGCACACCCGAGGGCAAGAGCAATATCGTCGTTGACCAATCTCGCGCACCACTGATCCAGAAAGTTTTTCAGGAATATGCCACTGGCGCATACACACTATCCGAAATCACCCAGAAAGCTAAAGCCTGGGGGCTTCGCACTAAAAAAGGCTATGCACTTAACAAAGCGACCATATACCGCCTGATGATGCGGCAGTTCTATTATGGCGAGATGGAAATCAAGGGCGTGCTTTACCCGCACTGCTATCCGCCCATCATCTCTCGGGAATTGTTCAAAGCCTGCGAGGATGTGCGGCTGGGGTACAACAAGAAGCCATTCCGTTATCGCGGCAAGGATTTCATCTTCCGCGGCCTGCTAACCTGTGCAACCACGGGCAAGATGGTCACCGCCGATACCAAGAAAAGAATCTATAAGAACGGGGAAGCAGCCGAGTGGACATATCTGCGCTGTTGGAAGCCTGACGATGCTGAGAAAATCATGTGGGTCAGAGAAGACAGCGTGCTGGAACAGGTTGCCGATATTTTCAATCACCTCGGGATCAAAAATCCTGAGATGCTTCAGAATGTCGTGGACTACATCAAGGAAACCAACCGCGCTAAAAAGGCGTTTCATAATCAGGAAGTGGGGCAGCTGAAAAAGCAGCACACCGAGATTCAGGATAAACTCGACAGGTTGGTGGATTTGCGGCTGGAGGGGGAGATCACCAAGGAGGAGTTCGAAACCAAAAAGAACCGACTGAAGGATCGGCAGTACGAACTCGACCAATTGATCCTGACTTACGATAAAGCAGACGACCAGTTCACAAAGACGCTCTGTGCCTTGCTTACCATCGCTTCGGACAGTGATAAAATCTGGTTAGGTTCGACGATTTCGGAAAAACGCGAGTTGCTGAATTTCGTATTTGCGAACCTACAGCTAAAAGGCGCAACCCTTTGTTATGAATTAAGAAAACCATTTGATAAGATGCTCAATCAAGCTGATTGTATCAAATGGCGGAAGAGGTGAGATTCGAACTCACGGAGGCGTTGCCACCTCGGCAGTTTTCAAGGCGGTTTTTATTGATAAATGACAACCTCTTACAAACCACCGCGACAACCTCACCGCCACATTTTCAGATTATGCCTTTCGTGCGCGATTGTCAAAATTTGTGACTATTTGCGCCCGAGTGTCCCACCAGTGTCCCATAGAGCCGCTTGCGGGACAGTTGGT
>JAJTIB010000070.1 GCA_021300075.1 Rickettsiales bacterium | reverse complement strand
TCGAGATCAACGAGGCTTTTGCCGCCCAATCCATCCCCTGCTGCCAAGAGCTCGGGTTTGACATGAAGAAAGTGAATATTGAAGGCGGGGCGATTGCGCTCGGCCATCCGCTCGGCGCCTCGGGCGCCCGCATCACCGGCAAGGCGGCGCTGCTGCTTGCGCGCGATAAAAAAACCAAATACGCGCTGGCCACGGCCTGTATCGGCGGCGGTCAGGGGATCGCGACGATTCTGGAGAAAGTCTAAATGGCACTGCTTGACGAAATTCGCTCTAAGAAGCCGCAATTACTGGCACTGGCCGAACGCTACGGGGTGAGCGATATCCGTATTTTTGGCTCTGTTGCCCGCCGTGAGGAACGTGCGGATAGCGATGTGGATTTGCTGATTGATATCAGAACCGGCACAGACGGGTTTGCTGTGGGCGGGTTTCAGGTTGCGGCCAGTAAACTGCTGGGACGCGAGGTGCATCTTTCCGCCCGGCGCGGATATCATTATCCTGAGTTCAAAAAACTGCTGCTTGAGGACTCCTTACCCCTATGACGGAGGATCAAAGAATCGTTGCGTTTATGCTCGAATGTATTGGCAAAATTCGGCGTTATACCGGCGGCAACCGGGCGGTCTTTTTTGATGACATCAAAACACAGGACGCCACCATCCACGCGATGACCTTGCTGGTGGATATTTCAAAACGGTTGAGTGCTGAGGCAAAAGAAACCATGCCCATGGTCGCGTGGAGTGATATGACTGGATTTCGCAATTATCTGGTGCATGAATATCTGGGCGATCTTGACCTTGAGATTGTCTGGGCAGCGATTGAGACCAAGCTTGATGGTCTTGAAAACGCGCTGCTGCAATATGGAAAGGCATAAGTGATGACCGAGATCAAAAAAGTTGCCGTACTCGGCTCAGGCGTGATGGGTTCCGGCATTGCGGCCGTCATGGCCAATGCTGGAATTCCGGTGCTGTTGCTTGATATGGTGCCCAAGGAGGGCGGCCGAAACGCGCTCGCCGAAGCGGCGATTGAAAAGCAGCTCAAAGGTGGCGCGCCGGGCTTTGCCCACCCAAAAAATGCGCGGGCGGTGACAGCGGGGAATTTTGAGGATGATCTGGGCAAGCTCGCCGAATGCGACTGGATCATCGAGGTAGTGATTGAGAAGCTCGAAATCAAACAGGCGCTTTACCAGAAAATTGAAGCCGTGCGGAAGAAGGGTTCCATCGTTTCTTCCAATACCTCTACCCTGCCGCTTCATGTGCTGATTCAGGGCATGCCGGAATCTTTCCAGAAAGATTTTCTGATTACCCATTTTTTCAACCCGCCGCGCTTCATGAAACTGCTCGAGGTGGTGAAGGCGCCGGGGTTTGATGCGGCGCGCTTCGCCCAATTCTGTGCATTTGCCGACCGGGCGCTCGGCAAGGAAGTGGTGCCTTGCAAAGATACGCCCGGATTCCTCGCCAACCGCATCGGCGTGTACTGGATGACGGTGGGGATGCTTGAGGCGATTCGCCTTGGGATATCGGTCGAGGAGGCCGACGCGGTGATGGGCAAGCCGCTGGGCTTCCCCAAGACCGGGCTGTTCGGGCTTTATGACCTTATCGGCATTGACCTCATGCCGCTTATTGCCAAATCCATGCTTGCAACCTTGCCCGAAAAAGACCCGTTCCGAACGAGCTATGCACTGCCGGGACTCGTCGAGAAAATGATTGCGGAGGGCTATACCGGTCGCAAAGGCAAAGGCGGTTTCTACCGCATGGTGACGGATGAGCGGGGCAAGAAAAAGAAAGAAGTCATTCACCTTAAAACAGGGGAATATCACGCCGAGGCCAAGCCCAAACTCGAAAGTGTCGAGGCGGCCAAAGCCGGGCTTGCGGCGCTATTTACCCACCCGGATATTGGTGGGCAATATGCATCCGCCGTGATGCTTAAAACGCTGCATTATGCCGCCTCCCTCATCCCCGAAATTTCGGATGATATTTACTCCGTCGATGCGGCAATGGTCGCGGGCTATAACTGGAAATACGGCCCCTTCCAGCTGGTGGATCGGCTGGCGGCAGGAGGCAGAACAGGCACCGATATCTTCGCCGAAGCCTGCGAGAAAATGGGGCTTAGCGTACCCCCCATGATTCAGGCTGCGCGGGGTAAAAAACTCTATGATGCGCCAGCAGGCACACGCCAGCAATTCACGATGGGTGGCAGCTATTCGCCCGTGCCCATCCCCACGGGCTCGCTATTGCTCGAAGATATTAAGCTCACCAGAAAATCCGTGAAGAAAAACGCCTCCGGCCAGTTCTGGGATCTGGGGGATGGGGTGCTGTGCTTGGAGCTCACCTCGAAAATGAATACCTGGGATCCGGAAAATCTGAAGCTCGTGGCCGAGGCGCCGGAGCTTGTGAAATCCGGCTTCCGCGCACTGGTGATTGGGACAGATGCGGAGCATTTCAGCTTCGGCGCGAATATCGGATTTTTCATGCTCGCCTGCAATACCGCCAGCTGGTGGGCGATTTCAGATATGATCGAGCAAGGCCAGCGCGGCTTCATGGGGCTGAAATACGCGCCGTTCCCGGTGGTCGCCTCGCTTTCGGGCATGGCACTGGGCGGCGGCTGCGAGATTTTATTGCATTCCGACGCGGTGGTCGCGCATCTTGAATCTTACCCCGGGCTTGTGGAGGTGGGTATCGGTGTCATCCCCGGCTGGGGCGGGTGTAAGGAAATGCTCGCGCGCCATATCGAAGTGGCGGAAGCCTCGGCCAAAGCCGTGGCGAGCGGCAAAAAACCGGAAATGGCGATGCCAACTGGCCCGATGCCTGCGCTCAGCAAAGCCTTTGAATATATCTCGATGGCGAAAGTCGCCGGCTCCGCGCAGGAGGCGCAGCAGATGCTGATACTCAATGCGCGCTCGCGCGTAGTCATGAATCGCCGCCGCGTACTGGCGGAGGCGAGGTCGCTCGCGCTTGAGCTGGCGAAAGATTATCAGCCCCCCACCCCGCGCGGCTACCATTTGCCGGGAGCTTCGGGCTATCTTGCTCTCAAAATGGCGGTGGATAATTTCCGCGCGAGCGGCAAAGCCACCGCCCATGACGAGGTGGTGTCGCTTGCCCTTGCCCGCGTGCTGTCGGGCGGAGATACGGACCCCACACAGGAAGTTTCCGAGCAGCAACTACTCGACCTGGAACGCGAACTCTTTATGGAGCTGGTGCATACCAAGGGCACCCAGGATCGCATCGCCCATATGCTTGCAACCTCAAAACCGCTGAGGAATTGATGACGCTTGACGAACTGCGTAAGCACAAACCACAAATCGAGGCGATCTGTGCGAAATACGGCGTCACCAATATCCGCGTGTTTGGCTCGGTGGCGCGGGGCGACGCCAGGCCGGGGAGTGATGTGGATTTGCTGGCCGATTTGTCGCAAAGCCATGGCTGGGATTTTATTTCCGCAAAATTAGAGATATCCGATTATCTCGGGCGCGCGGTGGACGTGGTGGATGAGCAGTGTATGGATCCCTACATTGCGGCCTCTATCCGCAAGGAAGCGGTGCCGTTATGAATCCGGTGTATATTCATCTTCTGCATATGCGGGACATTGAGCCCGAGGGGTGCGGCTTGCAAAGCCCTCTCCCCCACCGGGGGAGAGGGTTGGGTGAGGGGGCATTGATTCACGACGGAATGTGGTTTCCTGCCCCCTCACCTAGCCTCTCCCCCGGTGGGGGAGAGGGATACCGTGGCTCTCCACCACCTTGCCTACATGCAGGCGATGCAACACTCATGACAATGTACCGCGAGGAATAACCATGCCCATCTATAAAGCGCCGGTTCAGGATTTTCGGTTTCTCATCGAGCATTTTCTTGAACTGGAAAACCATCAGGACATGCCGGGAGTTTC
>JAJTIB010000112.1 GCA_021300075.1 Rickettsiales bacterium | reverse complement strand
CGTCGTTCGGGCAGGCGTTTCAGTAGGAATATAACGACCAACGGGTGACGAGTAACGCATATGTTGCAACCGAAAAAAACGAAGTTCAGAAAAGCCCATAAGGGACGTATCAGCGGTGCGGCCAAAGGTGGCTACTCGCTGGCGTTCGGGCAGTATGGACTCAAAGCCATGCAGCCGGAGCGGATTACTGCTCGTCAGATTGAAGCTGCACGGCGAGCGATTTCGCGCCATGTAAAGCGTGTGGGCCGGATGTGGATTCGCATTTTCCCGGATGTGCCGATTTCGCGCAAACCCGCGGAAGTTCGCATGGGCTCGGGCAAGGGGTCGGTGGAGTATTGGGCGGCGCGTGTAGAGCCAGGCCGCATTATGTTTGAGATTGATGGTGTGCCTGAGCAGGTGGCCCGTGAAGCCTTTGACCGTGCGTCGGCCAAGCTGCCGGTTAAGACGAAATTTGTGGCCCGGGTAGAGGGATAGGGGTGAAGAATATGGCAAAGAAAAAAGAGACAGTTAAAAATGATTTGATCGGCAAGACGACAGATGAGCTTCATGCTCAAGTGACGCTGCTTAAGAAAGAGTTGTTCAATCTGCGTTTTCAAAAAGCGACGGGCGAGCTGGCCAATACCAGCCGCGTGCGTGATGCGAGACGCCAAATTGCACGGATTTTAACCCACCTGCGTCAGCAGAAAAAAGCCGCCTGAGGAAGAGGAAACGATGCCCAAACGCGTATTACAAGGAGTGGTGGTCAGCGATAAAAGCGCTAAAACCGTGACCGTGAAGGTCGAGCGCAAAATTCGTCACCCGCTCTATAATAAAATCATCCGTCACAGCAAAAAATATGCGGCGCATGACGAAACGAATGCCTGCAAAATCGGCGATACGGTGCGTATTGTTGAAAGCAAGCCATTGAGCAAAACAAAGCGTTGGGCGGTGCTGGAGAAAATTGCCAGCGGCGCAGATGCGTAGGGTTGAAGTAGTCGCTGGCCGGTAGCCAGTGGCTGGTAGGGTTAAGAGATGGCCAGTGTCCGGGGGCATGAGCCAGTAAGTAAAGAAAGGGAGGAGTGGGAAAAGGTTAAAAGCTTTGGGGTCTTATGGACCGCTGGCCACTGACCACTGACCGCTTATAGATTTATGATTCAAATGCAAACCCGCATGGACGTCGCCGATAACTCCGGCGCCAAGGAAGTGATGTGTGTGAAAGTGCTTGGTGGCTCCAAGCGCAAGACCGCCTCGATTGGCGATGTGATTGTGGTGTCGATCAAAGACGCGATTCCGCGCGGCAAGGTGAAAAAAGGCGAAGTGCATCGCGCGGTTATCGTTCGCACGCGTTTCGCGACCAAGCGTCAGGACGGCTCAAGCATCCGCTTTGATCGCAATGCGGCAGTCTTGATTTCTAAACAGGGTGAGCCGATTGGGACCCGTATTTTCGGTCCGGTCGCGCGCGAGCTGCGGGCGAAGAAGTTCATGAAAATTGTCTCGCTGGCACCGGAAGTGCTCTAAGCGGGGGATGGAGAAGTAGTTATGGCTGCAAAAATTAAAAAAGGCGATCAGGTGGTGGTGTTGACCGGTAAAGATCGCGGCAAGACCGGTGAGGTACTCAAAATCCTCGTGGCTGAAAAGCGGGCACTGGTTGCGGGTATCAATCAGGTAAAGCGTCATACCAAGCCATCAGCGGCGGGTGAGGGCGGGATTGTCACCAAGGAAGCATCGATTCATTTGAGTAATATTGCGCTTAAAGATCCGAAAACAGGTAAGGCCACGCGGGTCGGGTTTTCGGTCCTGAAAGACGGAAAAAAAGTGCGGGTCGCCAAACGCTCGGGCGAAACGGTGAACGCATAGAAAATGGAATAGAGGACGATATGGCAAAAGCAGCAACCGCAAAAAAAGAAGTGACGGCGCACAAGCCCCGCCTTCTGCAGGTTTACGAAAAAGAAATCGTGCCGGCGATGCAGGAGAAGTATGGCTACAAAAACATCATGCAGGTACCACGCCTGACGAAAATAGTTATCAATATGGGCGTGGGCGAGGCAGTGGCTGACCAGAAACAGGTGCAGGCAGCGGCCGAAGAAATGGCCCTGATTGCAGGACAAAAGCCGGTCATTACCCGCGCCAAAAAGGCCGAGGCGACCTTCAAGCTGCGCGCCGGCCTGCAGATTGGCTGCCGCGTGACTCTGCGTAAGCAGCGCATGTATGAGTTCCTGGATCGTTTCATCAATACCGCGATGCCACGTATTCGTGACTTTCGTGGTGTCAACCCCAAGAGCTTTGATGGCCAGGGAAATTACAATATGGGACTCAAAGAGCAGATTATCTTCCCCGAAATAAATTACGATAAAATCAGCCTGGTACGTGGGATGGACATTACCATCGTCACCACGGCAAAAACCGACGATGAAGCGCGGGTCTTGCTCGAAGGCTTCAATGTACCGTTTAGAAAATAAGGAGCAGTTATGTCAAAACTTTGCATGAAAGAACGCAACCGCAAGCGGGAAGGGTTGATCAAGAAGAATCGTGCCCGCCGCGCCCGCCTTAAAGCGGTGCTGATGAATAAGAATGCTTCGATTGAAGATCGGTTCGCCGCACAAGTGAAACTGGCCGAAATGCCGCGCAATTCGGCGCGTGTTCGCTACCGAAACCGCTGCGCCCTCACCGGACGTAGCCGTGGCTATTATCGCAAATTCAAACTCTGCCGTAATCAACTGCGCGAGCTGGGCTCGTTTGGTATGATTCCGGGACTTATTAAAGCAAGCTGGTAGGGGAATTTTATGTCGAATGATCGCGTTGCTGATTTCCTAACCCGCCTGCGTAACGCGCAAAAAGCGCAACTTGCAAGTGTGACCTGCCCTGCTTCAAGCCTTTTGCGCGATATCTGTGATGTGCTCAAAGAGGAAGGTTATATTGTCGCGCATCGTATTCAGGAAGATGGTGCCAAGCGCAATCTCGTGGTCGAGCTGAAATACCATGAGGGCCAGCCGGCCATTCGCCAGATCAAGCGTGTGAGCAAAAGTGGCCAGCGTAAATATGCAAAAGTGGCAGGGATGCCGAAACATTTCAATGGGCTCGGGATTGCGATTCTATCGACTTCCAAGGGCGTCATGTCCGACTTTGCTGCGCGCCAGCAGCAGGTTGGTGGTGAAGTTCTCTGCACGGTATTTTAGGGAGTATTTAAGCCATGTCACGTTTGGGTAAATTACCGGTTGCGATTCCCGAAAAAGTCACCGTCAGCAAGGCGGGCGATTACGTCGTCGTCAAAGGCCCGAAAGGCGAGCTCAAAACTCCCGTCAGCGATGACGTGGTGATTGAGATTAAAGATGGCAAGTTCCATGTGAACCCCGCCAACGAGACACAGCGCGCCCGTGCGATGTGGGGAACGGTTCGCTCGAATGTAAAGAACCTCGTCGAAGGTGTGACCGCAGGCTATAAAAAACAACTCGACATAACCGGAGTTGGGTTCCGTGCCGCAGCTCAGGGTCAGATTCTTACGCTGGCGCTTGGGTTCAGCCACGAAGTGAAATACATCGTGCCCAAAGCGGTCACGGTCACGGTTGATAAGCAAACCACCATTTTCTTAAGCAGTGCCGATCGGCAGAAGCTCGGTCAGGTGGCTGCTGAGATCCGCTCGTTGCGTCCGCCGGAGCCCTATAAAGGCAAGGGTATTAAGTACTCCACGGAGACGGTGCGTCGAAAAGAAGGGAAGAAAAAGTAAGGTAACATTATGCCAAGAATTACGAACTTTGATCGCCGTAAAAATCGTACGCGCTACCAGCTCAAGCAGCGCGCTGCCGGCCGCGTGCGCCTGAGCGTTTTTCGCTCCGGACAGCATATATATGCCCAGCTGATTGATGACGCGAAGGGCGTGACGCTTGCCGCTGCTTCGACGCTTGATAAGGAAGTGAAGGGCAAGGTGAAAAACGGTGCCAGCATTGAGGGCGCAAAAGCGGTTGGGTCGTTGATAGCAACGCGCGCGAAGGAAGCGAAAGTAAACACGGTCGTCTTTGATCGTGGCGGGTATTTGTTTCATGGTCGGGTCAAGGCGCTGGCGGAAGCAGCGCGCGAAGCTGGTCTTGTGTTTTAATAGGGGAATCTCATGGCAGAACAACAGCAACATCAGCAACGTGGCCGCGACCAGAATCGCGATCAGAAGCGCGAGCGCGAGCGCGAAGATGGCGCAGGGGGTTTGATTGACCGTCTGGTTTCCATCAACCGCGTTACCAAGGTAGTGAAAGGTGGCCGCCGTTTCGGCTTCGCCGCATTGGTGGTAGTGGGCGATGGCAAAGGCAAGGCAGGTTACGGAACCGGCAAAGCCAAAGAAGTGCAGGACGCCGTGCGTAAGGCGACTGATGCTGCTAAGAAATCGATGATCCGCATTCCGCTGCGCGATGCGCGCACGCTGCACCATGACGTGCGTGGCCGTTTCGGCGCGGGCAAAGTGACGCTGCGTTCGGCACCGGCAGGTACGGGGATCATCGCCGGTGGTTCGATGCGGGCGATTTTTGAAGCCCTCGGGATTCATGATGTGGTCGCCAAATCTACCGGAACCAGCAACCCGCATAACATGGTGAAAGCTACATTTGCTGCACTTAAGGGTATGACTTCGCCGCGACTGGTGGCGGCGCGTCGTTCGCTCAAAGTTGGCGAGATTGTCGAGCGCCGCGAGACAGGGGCGAAAGCCGCCGCTGAACATATGGATGCAGAATAAGGTCGAGGAGAGCCAGTATGGTAGCCAAGAAACAAACCGTCACCATCGAGCAAATGGGCAGCCCCATTGGTCGTACCAAGGACCAGGAAGATACGCTTAAGGGGCTCGGCCTCAATAAGCGCCACCGCCAGAGCACGCTTGAGGATACCCCTGCGGTCCGCGGGATGATCCGCAAAGTGCAGCATCTGATACGTGTGGTGGATGACAAGAAAAGCGCTTAAGGGTTCGCGCAAAGTTTAGGAGAGAGTTATGGAACTAAATCAACTGCAAGATAATCGGGGCGCGCGCAAACCGCGCATGCGCGTGGGGCGCGGCATTGGCTCGGGTAAGGGCAAAACTTGTGGCCGTGGCTATAAGGGTCAGACCTCGCGTTCGGGTGTTGCGATTAAAGGCTTTGAAGGTGGTCAGATGCCCATTCACCGCCGCTTACCCAAGCGCGGGTTTGATAATTTCAGTCGCCTCGACTTTGACTCAATTACACTGCGCGACATGCAGCTTCTCGTCGATAACGGCACTCTCAAAGCTGGGACGACGGTGACGACTGCGCTTCTCAAGGAAAAAGGCATTGTCCCCAAAACCGCGCAGGGCGTGAAGCTGCTGGTCAAAGGTGAGCTCAAAGCCAAGCTGAGCTTTGACATTGAGCGCGCCTCGAAAACCGCGATTGCGGCGGTTGAAAAAGCCGGCGGCAGCGTGACGGTGAAAACCAAGCCGGTCTATGCCAAAGGCAAACAGCCGAAATGGAAAAAGGCCTGAGTTAGCTGCAAGCCTTGAGCCGTGAGGTTATAGCGGGTTGGCGCGCATAAAAAAACGTATCGAATTTTGTCATACTCCGAAGCGTATTTTATATCCTCGCCGCGAGATCGCTTTTTCGGTTGGACAAAGCCGGGGGTATCTTCTAGAACGCCCGTTCGCTTTTATCACAAGGTGAGGGTGGCCGCATCACGCGCCACGCATCACCTGCCACGTACCACATTAGGGACATTATGGTTTCCGCCGCCGAACGACTTGCCAAGGGACTCAATTTTGGAATGCTCGCCAAGGCTACTGAACTCAAGCAGCGCCTGCTGTTTGTGCTTGGTGCGCTGATTATTTATCGCCTTGGCACCTACATCCCGATTCCGGGGATTGACCCGCAGATTCTAGCGCAGATTTTCGCGCAGCATCAGGGCGGGGTGCTAGGAGTCTTCAACATGTTCTCGGGCGGCGCACTCAGCCGCATGACGATTTTTGCCCTCGCGGTGATGCCTTATATTTCGGCCTCGATCATCATGCAGTTGATGACGGTGGCCGTGCCCTCACTCGCCGCGCTCAAGAAAGAAGGCGAGTCCGGTCGGCGCAAAATCAATCAATATACGCGCTATGGTACGGTGGTGCTGGCGGCCCTCCAGGCCTATGGTATTGCGATTGGGCTTGAGGGGATGCAGATGCAGAACGGCGCTTCGGCGGTGATTCACCCGGGCGCGTTTTTCCATTTCACTACCGTGGTGACGCT
>JAJTIB010000044.1 GCA_021300075.1 Rickettsiales bacterium | reverse complement strand
GGGGCTTTGCCAAACAGCGCCGCGCTCAGCACTTGCAGCGTATAGAACCAGCCGCGGGTCTGGGCGATATATTCGGTAATGAAATCGGCGGGGAATGCGCGCTCGAACCGATCTTTGTTCTCAAACGGGTAATGCAGCTGTGCAAACGGCATGGCGCCCGATTCAAACCAGCAATCAAACACGTCATCAATGCGGCGATATTCCTCGCCCTCAATCTTCAGCACGATGTCATCAATGACCGGGCGGTGAAGGTCGGTCACTTTCTGTCCGCTCAACCGTTCGATTTCTTCAATCGAACCGCAGACATGAATCTTACCGCTTACCGATTTCCAGATCGGAATCGGCGTGCCCCAGAAGCGGTTGCGCGAGATCGACCAGTCGGGCGCGGACTCAATCCCCTTGCCCATCTGGCCGTTTTTCACATGGTCGGGAATCCAAGTAATCTGCTGGTTATTGGCCGCCATCACCTGCTTGACGCTTTGGTGATTAAGCGCCGCCACGGGTTCGTTCAAATTGATATACCAGCTCGACATCGCGCGGTAGATGAGCGGTGTATCCGTGCGCCAGCAATGCGGGTAATTATGGGTGATTTCTTCCTGCTTCACGAGCTTCTTATTTTCATCCAGCCAGCGAATAATCCGCATATTCGCCAAGCCGTACTTCGTAACATGCTCCTTGAATTTATCGATCTTGCGCGGATCCATTCCTTCGAGATCGGAATCTTCAACACGCGTATCTGCAATCACATTAAGACCCGCCAGTTTTAGCACGCTGTCATCCCCGCGCAGGCGGGGATCCATGCTATCATTCTCGCGTGTGGCGTGGTCTGGATTCCCGCCTTCGCGGGAATGACGATCTGGGGGTGTGGAGCGCCACGCAATATCAAAAATCTCGCGCGTATAGCGGCCTTTTTCATCGACGGGGACAATGACTTCAATGCCGTTTTCGGCGCAGCATTTCTGGTCGTCTTCCCCAAAGCCCGGCGCCATATGGACGATGCCCGTGCCGTCGCCATCACTGACGAACGCGCTGCCATCGAGCACACGAAACGCATTTGGGGTATCGGCGAAATAAGGAAAGAGCGGTTCGTAGGTGAGGCCGACCAAAGCAGAGGAATTAGGCAAAATATCTATGTATCCAGTCGCTTTTACTTCTATCACAACATCTTTTTGAACAAATTTGTCCACTACTGCACTAATTTTGCTTGTAGCACTGTCGAGCAAAATCCAGCACTCATCCTGCGTAGTCACACAGCAATATTTAAGACTAGGATTCACTGCCAACGCAAGGTTGCTTGGCAGTGTCCAGGGCGTTGTTGTCCAGGCGATGAGGTAATATTCTTTCGCATCTGGCGCGCCCGAGCGGCGAAGTTTGTCGGCGCTCTCAGCGGTCAACCGAAACTTCACATAGGCCGCTTTGTCTTCGCGCGGGCGGGTGGCGTTATCAATACGGGTTTCGAAGTTGGAGACCGGCGTTTCCGCCGCCCAGCTATACGGCATCACCCGCATGGATTCATAGACAAGGCCTTTATTCCATAGCTCCTTAAACGCCCAGAGGCAGGACTCCATGAAGCCCTTATCCATCGTTTTATAGTCGTGTTTGAAATCAACCCAGCGCCCCTGACGGGTGACGTAATATTCCCACTCACTTGTGTATTTCATCACGCTCGAGCGGCAATATTCATTGAACTTGCCGATACCATATTCGGTAATCGCCGCGCGGCCGCTGATACCCAGCTCTTTTTCCGCCCCCATTTCTGCCGGAAGGCCGTGGCAATCCCACCCGAAGCGGCGCTCAACACGGTGCCCGCGCATCGTCTGGTAGCGCGCCACCGCGTCTTTCACATAGCCGGTGAGCAGGTGCCCGTAATGCGGCAGGCCGTTGGCAAAAGGCGGGCCATCATAGAAGACATACGCATTGGCGGCGTCGCGCTGCGCCACCGATTGCTCGAATGTTTTCTCACGCACCCAGATTTGCAGCACCTCTTCTTCGAGGGCGGCAAAGTCGGGGTTGGGGTCAATTTCGGGATAATATTTCGTCATAAGCCGCTCTTGATAACGAAGCGGCACAGAAAAATCCAGCCCCTAGCGCGTGGGTAGGATAATCGCCGCTGCGCTCGACATTGGCCTTGCCTTACGGCGCGCTAAACGGATTGCCAACTGCCGACGGACGCTATAAAGAAGCAATAGGGCGGGGCTGAGAAGCAGATCGATGAAAGGTGGTAAAATCATCAGCTGCTAGTATAGTTCATCCCTCAGGCAATGCAACCATTAGTTGATATGCGATTGGGGCGCAGAGAGATATCATGACACAGGTCGAAGCGCAGCGTCTGGCAGACAGGCTAATAAACAACTGGAATATAATAAGAAAAAGCGATTCCTTGCCGGAGCTTAGTCATTTCAACCCTTCGGCGATTGATGATGTCTGGCAGCAATGTATTCTTCTCTCCATACAACCTCAGGTGGCTGGCGCCGCCCCTGCTGTCAGCTTCGCCCGCATTGGCGACAAGGTGCGCCCACTTTACACGCGCGATATGACCGGGCAGATTGTCACCGCTGGTCAGAGACATTTTCAAGGTGCTGCACTTATCCGGCGCATTAGCGAAGTTATCGCCAATCCCGTGCCACTTACAGATCAGGGGCAGTTCGTGAATGAGCATAGTAAAATCGTCAAATACCGCTCCTGCCTGTTGCCGTTTGGCACGGCATCAAAGGTGACCCATGTGTTACTAGGATTAAGTTGGAAGGAATTTTAAAATGACAAATCACGAACAGCTCGACACACAATTGGTCAATCTTGGCCGCGACCCGAAGCGCGACCTCGGCTCGGTCAACCCGCCGGTGCATCGCACCAGCACCGTTATCTTCCCTGACTTTGCGGCGTTTGACGCTTATGAAGAAGGCAAAAGTGATCATCGTGGCTATGGCCGCTATGGCACGCCCACGAGCGATGCACTTGAAGAGGCGCTAGTGACTCTTGAAGGCGCGGATCATGCCATCACCACCGCATCGGGGCTTGCGGCCATCACCACGGCCCTGCTGGCCTTCCTGAAATCCGGCGACCATCTGCTGGTACCGGATTCCATTTATAGCTCCGCCCGCCATTTCGTGAAGCATGAATTGCCGCGCTATGGGGTGGAAGTGGAATTTTATGATCCCACCATTGGGGCGGGTATTGCCTCACTCATCAGGAAAAACACCCGCGTAGTGTACTGCGAAAGTCCCGGTTCGCTGACCTTCGAGATGCAGGATATTCCGGCGATAGCCAAAGCCGCGCACGCGGCGGGCGCACTCGTGATGGCGGACAACACCTGGGCGACGCCGATCCTGCAGCGCCCTTTTGATCTTGGTATTGATCTCTCGATTCATTCGGCCACCAAATATATCGCTGGCCACTCGGACCTGGTGATGGGCGCCATCACCTGTAAAAAAGCCCATTATCCCACGCTTAAGCGGATGCATAAGAATCTCGGCGCAGCACCCTCGAGCGATAATTGCTATCTG
>JAJTIB010000024.1 GCA_021300075.1 Rickettsiales bacterium | reverse complement strand
TAAAGCGATGAAATTCATCAGCGAAGTCAGCACATCAAAAAATGAATCGGTAAGCGAAGATAGCATGGCAAGTGAATCCGACAGCCACCAGGCCACAGCTTTGAGCGCCACCAGCGCCACCGCAACGCTGATAGAGGCATACGTCGCAAGCCGCATCAACCGCGCCTGCCCCTCATAAACCGCACCGCGCCTCTCAGGGGCGATGCTGGTACTATGGGCACGGTCATGCGAATGGGGCATTCCCAGAGCGTAAAAGATTCGCCGCAAGAATGCAATGTACTGCCTGTTGCACTGGGAAGATAATCTGCGTAAGAATGGCCACAATGCGGGTGTAGCTTAATGGTAAAGTTCCAGCCTTCCAAGCTGGCTACGTGGGTTCGATTCCCATCACCCGCTCCATTTCATGACTCAGCGGACCAGCTGGCGCGGAAGGCGGATTGTCACTTCCAGCCCAATAATTTGGCCGCCGGCTTGGCGTATATTCTCAAGTGTCACATCCCCACCGTGGCTTTGGGCGATGTCTCGCGCAATCGAAAGCCCCAGCCCCACGCCACCTGTTTTGCTGTTACGCGAGGGATCAAGCCTCAGAAAGGGCTTGAACACATCCTGCTGGCTGGCCTCGGGGATACCCGCGCCTTCATCGCGGATTTTAATACGAAAGAACGCCGTGCTGACATCCGTCGCAAGCGTCGCTTTTCTGCCATACCGCAACGCATTATCAATAACATTCTGCAGCGCACGGCGTAACGCTTTAGGGCGCAGCATCAGCGAGATATTTTCGCCCGGAACCAGTGTTACGTCGCGCCCCTGGCGGGCATAGGACTCGACTATCTCAGCCAAAAAAGGCGCTACAGCTACTGACTCAGCAAGTTCACCGGCATCCCCACGGGCGAAGTCAAGATATTCGTCAATCATGTGGCGCATTTCTTCGATATCACCGCTTAGAGCTTCGCGGGTTCTGGCATCCAGCACCGCCATTTCAATTTCGAGTTTCATTCGCGTCAACGGTGTACGCAGATCATGTGAAATTCCCGCCAGCATTTCGGTGCGACTTGCAACCGCACGGCGTACTCGCTCGGCCATCGTCAGAAAAGCGCGACCGGCGCGGCGCACTTCACTCGCCCCACGCGGGCTATAGCCCTGAGCATCGCGCCCCAGGCCAAACTGTTCGGCGGCACGGGCCAGCTGGACAATCGGACGAATCTGATTACGCAAAAACAAAACGGCAATCGCGAGTAGAATCAGCGCCGTGCCTACCATCCATAAAATAAAAATATACGTGGTCGAACTTGCCAGCCGCTTGCGATCAAAGGTAAAACTCACTACCTGACCATGCAGAAGAATAGCAACCTCCACCGCTTTGTTATTTGCGGTTTGGCGCAGTTTGATCGGCACATCAATCTCATGATCGAGATGTTGATAAAATTGCGGAAATTTCTTTTTACTGTTGCCGTCATGAAATCTTCCTGCCGCCACCGGCGTCGAACTCACGCGCAAGCCCATAGCCGCCGCTAATTGCGCGGTATGCTCCAGTGCCCGCGCATCACCTTCCAGTATCCGCAAACGTTCATATTCATTGACCAGCAGCACAATATTGGCTGCCGCCGCGTTCGAGAGCGTTCTAACGACGGCCTGCCAGTGGCGCTCGTAAAAAATATAAGCCATGGTGAGCTGCAAAATCACCACCGGCAGAATGAGAATCAGAAGTGCCCGCCCATAGAGACTGGTTGGAAAAATCCGTTTGATGCGGAAAAAAATGCTCATGATGCGTTCGTATAAAGAATATATCCAGCATTGCGAACCGTCTGGATATGGGCGGGCTTGCTGGGGTTGGTTTCAATTTTCTTTCGCAATCGGTTAATCTGCACATCGACCGAGCGTTCATTCTGCACGTCACCCATGGCGGCAGCGATGGTCTCACGCGATACCGGCATGCCCGCCTGTGCCGCCAAAATTTTCAAACAAGCCTGTTCGCTGGTAGTCAGATAAACCGGGCCATCCTTGTGAATCAGCCGCCCAGTTTCGGTATCATAGACATACGCGCCAAAGTGCTTTAGCCGCGATTGAGGTGCGTTGCGGGTACGTTCAATAAGTCGCATGAGCCGCAGCGCCAGCTCCTTTGGTGCAAAGGGTTTAGCAAGATAGTCCTCGGCCCCTGCTTCAAGCCCTGCAATCCGCGCATCCGTCTCTCCACGCGCGGTCAACATCAAAATAGGAGTGCGCTTTCCTTGCTGACGCAACCGCGCGGCATAGGCTGTGCCTTCCTCACCGGGCATCATCACATCAAGAACCAGCGCGTCGGCTATCAGCAGCTTCTGAATCTCATCCGCTTCTTTGGTATTGGCTGCGTCAGATACACGATGCCCCTGATCGCTCAGATATTGCACTAAAAGTGCACGCAGGCGATCATCATCATCCACCACCAAAACATGTGTGGGCTCGGCCATTCGCCTTCACTCCTTCTGTCGGCGCAGCAAAATGCGATACGCCCCCTCGCCGCCCTCTTCCGGCCTAGCATAAGTCATCGCCAGAATGAAGGGGCGAAGTGCGGGGGCTTCAAGCCAATGGGGAAGTTCACGACGAATCACCCCCTCACCGCGCTTGCCCTTACCGGTGATAATCAGCAGCGTCCGGTCGCCACGCGCCACAGCCGACGAGATAAAATGATGGGTGCGGTGATGCGCTTCGCTGGCTTTAAGGCCGTGCAAATCGAGACGCGCATCAATGGGCAATTTTCCGCCCCTGAACTTGGCAGCGGTCGTTTTATCAAGTGTCCGGAAATCATCTCGCGTCACTGGTGATTGCACTATATCTGAGGTTTTTTTATTATGATTTTCAGAATTACCCTTGCATATCCGTGAAGGGGGGGTTGTATCGCCACCCAACGACACGCGGGAAAGATATTTCAACTCCTCCTCGCGGGCAGAGTCCGTATTGCTGGAAGCCGCTGGTATCTTACCGCGCAAAGGGCGGGCGGCATGCAGAGCTTCTTCCCACGCAGCCTGTTCCTCGGCGCTCAGGTCGCGCTTTTTCATAACTGCATATCAGCTTGTGGCGCCGGTGGCGGCGGCAGATGCGGCAGCAGCCAGAAGACCTTGCCCAGGCTGTTCTGGTGGCCTGCCTGCCATTCTTCGTCCTCACCGCGGCCAAAGAAAATATCCCCGCGATGCGCGCCAATAATCGCCCCGCCCGTATCCTGCGACACCATCAGACGGCGGAAGTTTTTATCCCAGAAAGTCCCACGCCGCTTTGTAGTTGTGGAAATGTAAGTGGGTACGCCGTAGGCTGCGCGCTCATCATCCACCGCCAGCGAGCGCCCTGGCGTGAGCGGTATGCCAAGCGCGCCCTTAGCCATTTGCGTGCCCGAGGATAATTTAAAAAACACATAGGAAGGATTGGTGTTCATCACCCGCGCCGCTTCGCCCGGGTTGGCATAGAGCCACTCGCGGATAGTCTGCAAGGTCACCTCATCCAGCGCGCCTTCGTCTTTGAGCGTACGGCCAATCGCCCAGTAAGGATAACCATTTTGCCCCGCATATTGAAGGCCGACAATCGCACCGTCAGGTAAGCGTACTTTGCCAGAGCCCTGAATTTGAAGGAAGAATAGCATCACCGGATCATCGACATAAAGCAGCACCGGCGCCACGCCTTGCAGGGCTCCGGCTTCGATTCCCGCCCGATCAGGATAGGGCGGACCGCGGCGTGGCATACCATAAACCGGCGTCTGATACGGTCCGATGCGCTTCATCGAGCCATAAAGCAGCGGCTCATAATAGCCGGTGATCCGGCCCTTGCTGCTGGCCGGAGTTCTGACACGGTAGGGCGTGAAATTTTTCTCAAAGAACTGCCGCGCTTCTTCGTCGGTCGGATTCTGGAATTTCGTTGCTGCTGTACAAACATAACGCCAGGCTTCACGTTCACCAATCGCGTTTCCGGTCTTAGTTGTATAGGGACTGGCGCGGCGATTCAGCGTGGCGCAGGATTCAACAAATAACTGGTAAGGCAGTGCCTGGTGATCATCCCTCCAGCCGGGCATGTCGTCATAGGCCACCTCCGAAAGTTCGGCACGGTTGGGGTCTCCCAAAATAGCGCAACCCGAAAGCCCGAAAAGCATAACCAGCGCAAAAAGATGAGAAACAACCCGCACCGAACTATGTCTCACTCACCAGCCAGTTGGGGCTGGTGGAGGTCAAATCACGGGTGAAGACCCATTCATCGGCCACGGTTTCGACCCGACTTGCGTCACCGCCGGTGATTTTCCCTGCCGCATCACGCTGCAAATGGATCTGCTCGCTGGTGATGGCCACCGTCAATTCTGCAATTTTTCCGCGCAGATTTGCACTCGTAATGTTACTTTCCGTCACCGCAACCAGTGTTGTTTCCTGACGCACTTGGCGCGATTCCTGATCGCGCATGGCCGCATCAAAATTACTGAAAATCGCGGGTGAAAGAAGCATTTTCAGCATATCACGGTCATGTTCGCTAAAGGCCTTGATGACCATCTCAAACGCCATCCGCGCACCTTGCAGAAAATCCTCCGGCGTAAATTGGCTGTCGATAGCCTGCATGGCCTTGAACTGACTTGCAAGCGCAGGCGCATAGCTTGTCGCGGATTCACTCGGAACGACCAAAGGCTTCTCGCGCTCGCTGACACGAATGACGGGCTCCATCGTCTCCGTCACGGGTGCGGGCTTTATCGAAGCCGGATCGCGACCCGACTGTTCGCCCAGCATTGCCCGATAACGCAGGATGATGAATGCCGCAATTGCACCAATCACAATAATATCGCCGTAACCGAATCCTTCCACGTGATTTTCTCCTAGACGCGGGTAAGACGGCTGATATAGAGAAAACTCGGACAAATGACAAGGATAGTTATGAAACAAAAGGCCGAAAATGCTGCGTCGGGAGACATCACAACCGAACCCCGCGACGACAAAGAAGACTCCGCGCCGCAGGCAGGGGCTTCTAT
Organism: Rickettsiales bacterium; assembly: GCA_021300075.1. Taxonomy (GTDB): domain Bacteria; phylum Pseudomonadota; class Alphaproteobacteria; order Rickettsiales; family UBA3002; genus JAFLDD01. The sequence goes on along the minus strand of JAJTIB010000024.1, from coordinate 13,236 downwards.
TGCCCTTCGGGCTCAATATATCAAAGACTTGTCATTCGAAAACCCGCGCGCGCCGCAAAGCCTTTTCTCTCTCAAAGAGCCCCCGCAGATGGAGGTCAGCATCAATCTTGGCGCCCAACGCTTAGACGAATCGGTGTTCGAACTCGCCATCCAAATTGTCGCCCGCGCCATTAGCGATAATGCAACACTATTCATTGTTGATCTGACCTATGCCGGCGTGCTCGAAATCAAAAATGTGCCGTCAGAAGCGATTGACCAGATCGTGTTTATTCAGGGTGGCTTTCTGCTCTATCCTTTTGCGCGCCGTGTTGTAGTGGATATTACGCGCGATGGCGGCTTCCCGCCCCTGCAGATGGACCCCATTGACTTCTTCTCGCTCTATAACCAGCAGCGCAACACGCCGCCCAAAACAAATGCCTAAGCACTCCAGATCGGGTTCTTGATTTTCTCAAGCATGACTTTATGGGCGGCAATCTCGTCCGCCGTTGGCGGAAAATGCCGAATCGGTAACGCTGCCGGCGGCATGTCGCCCGTCATCGCATAATCCCCGCTCGTCTGGCGTTCCAGCGTTAGCGCCGCCTGACGACCGCCCAGAAGCTCCAAATAGACTTCGGCGAGAAGCTGCGCGTCCATCAGCGCACCATGTTTGGTGCGTGCTGAAAGATCTATCGCAAAACGCTTACACAAAGCATCAAGACTGGCCGACTGGCCGGGGAATTTCTGTCGCGCCATAAATACTGTATCGCGCGCACGGCCATCATCAAGCCGGGGAAATCCCGCCAGCTCGAGCTCAGCATTAATGAATTTCATATCAAAGGCAGCGTTATGAATAATCAGAGGATCGTCCGCGATAAATCGCAAGAAATCTGCTGCCAGCGCCTTAAACAAAGGCTTATCTTTTAGAAAATCATCGCTCAAGCCATGAATCTGCTCGGCCTCTTTGGGCATCATGCGCTCGGGGTTCAGATAGCAATGAAAATGTCGACCCGTAGGCAGATGATTCATGAGTTCTACGCACCCAATTTCAACAACCCGGTGGCCGGAATAGGGGTCAAGCCCCGTGGTTTCAGTATCAAAGACAATTTCGCGCATGGGTTCCTCTCATTGTCGCTATGCGACGGTGGGGGCTGCGGGGCTGCCGCCCACACCCCCTCGCGTCGCTGACGCTCGCGGCTCGCGCTTCGCGCTACGCAGGCTCGTTTTTAGCTGTCATCCCGGCATTCGCCGGGATGACACTACACCAAGCCCAATTCCTTCAACCATAGAGTCGCAAGGCGGCGAGTAAAGCACTTCCCAAGGCCAGTGGGGATAACCATATCCGCAAGCGCCAATCGTTCGGACTCGCAATACTGTCGGGCGGTTAGCCGCGCGTATTTTTCCGGCGTCATATGCGGACGCAGAAAGGCGCGGCGCCTGCGGTGAGGCTCGGGCGCGGTGGCCGTAATTGTCACATCACATAAATCATCCGCACCCGTTTCAAATAAAAGCGGCACGTCGAAAAGCACTGCTTTACGACGCTGGCGCATCGCCAGTTTAATCGCAGCAATTTCGGCGCGGCGTACCGCCGGATGTAAAATTTCTTCAAGGATTGCGAGCGACGCTTCGTCGTGACTGACAAGTTCGCCTAATTTTCGTCGATCAATTTTTTTGGCCGCAGTTACGCTCGGAAATGCAGCGGAAATTGCTGCAATCACCTGCGCGTCATGCTGCAGCAAATCATGCACAATTTTATCGGCATTGATATGCACAAATCCGCGCCGCTGCAGCATCCGCGCCAATGTGGTTTTGCCCGAAGCCAGGCCTCCCGTGATGCCGATCACCATCATGACTTCAGCACCTCTTTCCGCAGCGCCTCATCCACCGCCGGGGTCACCCCATGCCACAGGGCGAACGCGCGCTGGGCCTGATACAATAACATCCCCAACCCATCGACCGCCCTATGGCCGCGCAGGCGCGCATCGCGTAGTAAATCCGTTTCAAGCGGCGCATAGACAATGTCATAGACTGCCGCCGAGTGCGGCAGATTCTCAAGATTTAATGGCAGTTTTTCTTTTCCCGTCATGCCAAGACTGGTGGTGTTGACGAGCAAAGTTGCACGAGAGAGTACCGCCTCACGCTTATCCCACGGCGCTATCTGCACCCCGAATTCCGCGCCCAGTTTGCGGGCGGATTCCGGCGTGCGATTAATCACCACAATCTCGCCTGCCTTCGCCTCCTGCAGCGCCACAACCGCCGCTCGCGCCGCACCGCCCGCACCAAGCAAAACGACGCGCGGGAGATAAGGGGCAAGCTCTCCAACCCTTTCGCGCAGATGGGTGATGAAACCATAGGCGTCGCTATTACTGCCCTGCCATTTTCCGTTATGATGGGTGACGATATTGACCGCACCGATTTTCTGTGCGGCCTCATCTACCCCATCCACATAGTCCATGATGGTTATTTTATGCGGTACCGTAACATTAAATCCGATAAGCCCCCGCGCCTTCAATTGAGAAATTTTACCCGCTAGCTGCTCAGGGGGAATAGGCAACAACTCATAGCGCCCAGAGATACCGTAGCGTTGACGCCAGAAATTATGAATACATGGCGATCTGGAATGCGCCACGGGATACCCGATAAGTCCTGTGACATTCCCGCTCATGATGTCGCGCGGCGTTTTTCAATCTGGCGCAGACGATATTGGATCATCAAAGTGGCTGTTTCCTCAACCGAGCGGCGGGTGACATCAATCACCGGCCAGCCCTGGGCGCGGAAGGTTTTTTTCGCCAGCTCAATCTCTGCTTTAACACTCTCTTCGCGAACATAATCAGTATTGGCCTCTTGATTCATCGCCTGTAACCGCGAACGACGAATTTCTATCAATCGGTCATCGTTGATCGTAAGTCCCACCACCAAGGGCTGCTTCAAATTCATGATGTTTTCGGGCAATGGCACAGTTGGCACAAACGGGATATTAGCAGCCTTATAGCCACGGTAGGCCAGATACACACAGGTCGGGGATTTACTGGTGCGCGAAACGCCCACAATCACAATATCGGCCTGCTCTAATTCCCATGTTGCCTGGCCATCATCATGTTCGAGGGCAAAATTAATGGCATCAATCCGCGCGAAATAATCCTCGCTCATTTCATGTTGCTGACCGGCCGTGCCGGATGCTTCTTCCTTGAGATAATTCGAAAATTCACGGATCACATGCCCCAGCACCGGCACGCAAGGCACGCCCAGGCGCCCGCAGGCCTGGCGCAATTGTTCACGCATTGCCGCGTCCACCAGGGTAAACATCACAATCCCCGGCGCGGCTTCAAGCCCGGCAATGACTTTCTCAAGCTGACTTTTGGTACGAACCAGCGACCATAAATGCTCGTTTGGTGCTACGCGCTCAAACTGGGCGAGGGCAGCGCGCGCCACAGAGCTTACAGTTTCACCGGTAGAATCGGAAACCAGATGGAGATGAAATTGCTGCACGCGTAATTTAAACCCTGTGAATAGATGCGGTACGGAATATCTATAACTTCTCCGCTCCTCTTTTGCCACATCGTAGTTATGACTTATGACGCAAGCTATCCCCTTGTGTGAGAGCTTCGTCACTATCCAAAGAAAAATGGGGATTACTTTTTAATTCCCGCTCTTTGAAAAAAGACAAATCCCTTCATTTTTTCATGGGTTGGGGTTACCATGAGACAAGTTATTCCACCAGCACCACCTCTCAAATATCTGGGAGTAGAATTCCGGTATATTTTTAACATTGTGGTAATCCCCGTTTCGTGCATAGTCCACTACCACCTCTTCCTTTATATAAATAAATTATAGGTAGTAGTTAGTGTCTGAGGATAAAATTCTAATTCGTGCTGCCAAAGGTGAAGTAACGAATACTGTTCCCTTTTGGTTTATGCGGCAAGCAGGACGTTATTTACCTGAATACCGCGCCCTGCGAGCAACAACCAAAACATTCCTTGATGCTTGTTTTAATCCAGAAATTGCAGCCGAAATAACCTTACAGCCCATTCGCCGATTCGGGATGGATGGAGCGATTGTGTTTTCCGACATTCTGGTGATTCCCTATGCACTTGGGGTGAATGTGCAGTTTTTAGAAGGAGAAGGTCCGCGCGTTGAGATCACAAATACAAAAGAAAGAATTCAGAAATTTACAACGGCTGATATTCGCAAAAAATTAGCACCCGTTGCCGAGGCGTTGAAAATAATTAAACCACAACTTCCCGACCATGTGAGTTTAATAGGGTTTGCCGGCGCACCATGGACGGTTGCCTGTTATATGCTACAGGGAAAAAGCGGCAAGGAATTTGCTGCCTCCCGCGCGTTTGCACAATCTGATCCGCAGACTATGCAGCTGTTGATTGATAAATTAACCGAAGCGACGATAGATTATCTCAGTTTGCAAATTGAATCTGGCGCTGAAATTGTGCAGCTATTTGATAGCTGGGCGGGTTTGTTAACACCTGTGCAATTTGAACGCTGGTCCGTCGAGCCCACTGGAAAAATTATCTCGGCATTAAAACAAAAACATCCAAAAATTCCAGTGATTGGTTTTCCAAAAGGCGCAGGGCTTTATTTGAAAAATTATCTCACAACCGGCATTGATATGCTTGGAATTGATATGCAGACTCCTGTGGATTTTGCGATACTACAAGCTGGAAAAATACCGCTTCAGGGGAACCTGGACCCTTTATTATTAGCATATGATATTCAAGGGGCTTTGAAGGAAACGGATCGGATTTTAAATGCCAATAAAAATCGTCCGTTTGTTTTTAATCTCGGCCACGGCATGATTCCTGAAATGCCTGTGGCTCACGTTGAAAAGCTGGTGGAAAAATTGAAAGCATACCGGCGATGAACACCAAAAAAACTGCGGTTATTTTATTTAATCTTGGTGGGCCAGATACACTTGAGGCGGTAGAACCGTTTTTATTTAATCTCTTTAATGATCCGGCAATTATTGGGTTGCCAGGAATTTTTCGAACATTTCTGGCGAAATTAATATCAAAAAAACGCGGCCCTAAAGCACGTGGTATTTATGCCAAAATGGGAGGAAGATCCCCTATTCTGCCTAATACTCAAGCTCAGGCACGGGCGCTTGAGTCGACGCTTAAGTTTCATGGTAATTATAAAGTTTTTATTTGTATGCGTTATTGGCATCCCATGAGCGAGGAAACCGCAAAACAAGTACAGCAATTCGCGCCAGATGAAATAATTCTGCTGCCGCTTTATCCGCAATTTTCAACGACCACCACGGCGTCGTCATTTAAAGATTGGAAGAGGATTTGCAGTAAATTAAAAATCAAAACGCCGACACGCAGTGTCTGTTGTTATCCGGTGGAGCGGGAGTTTATTACGGCGGAGGCGCAGTTGATTCGCAGCGCCTATCAACAGGCCAGTGAAGTCGGTACGCCGCGCATTTTATTTTCCGCGCATGGCTTACCGGAAAAAATTATTAAAAAAGGCGACCCTTACCAATGGCAGGTGGAGCAGACGACCGCGGCAATTGTGCGCGAGATGGATATTTTTGGCCTCGATTTTGTCAATTGTTATCAGTCGCGCGTGGGGCCGCTTAAATGGATTGGGCCAAGTACGGAAGACGAAATCGCACGAGCGGCTGAGGACGGAAAGCCAATTATTCTCGTGCCCATTGCTTTTGTCTCTGAACATTCGGAAACACTGGTGGAGCTTGATGTTGAATATCGAGAACTGGCCGAACATCACGGCATGAAACATTATTTCCGCGTGCCGACTGTTTCAGTGGATGCTCACTTTATCGCCGCCCTCAAAGACTTGGTATTGGGCGGAAGTTTCGGGATTGAGGGCTGCACCCAATTTCGCTGTTGTCCCCAGCGCGCATAAAAGCTACAAATCGGTTCATGGAATATTATCTGCTTGCCAAGGCACTGCATCTGCTCGCCGTTATCAGTTGGATGGCGGGTATGCTGTATCTGCCGCGCCTTTTTGTTTACCATGCGGGCACGGCTCCTGGATCAGAATCATCTGAATTGTTTAAAACAATGGAGCGGCGCTTGCTGCGTGCCATCATGAATCCGGCCATGATAATAACCTGGGTGATTGGCATCTGGCTTATTATCATCACTGGCTATGGTGGTCCCGGTACGGGCGGGTGGATGCATGTGAAGTTATTCCTCGTTTTAGCAATGACGGGGCTTCATGGATTTTTCGCCGCAGAACGCAAAAAACTGGCGCGGGACGAGCGGCCTCATAGACCGATATTTTACAGAATAATCAATGAAGTGGTAACTTTTCTGCTGGTGCTGATTGTGCTATTGGTGGTGCTGAAGCCCTTCTAAAATTTCAGTAATTTGAGGGGCTTAAATAAATAGCATTTGACAAAGCTGCTGAAATCTCTATATTTGAGCCATTCATTCTGCAGGCGGTCGTGATTTCTGGCCATAAGTTCCCGCAGCTTCCCCAATCGTTTTTTCTTACCCGCCCCCCTCACTGCTTACCCGCTTACATTACAAAAAGAGAACCCAATGAAATTGCAGGACCTGAAACGTAAACACCCCGACGAACTTCTGAAAATGGCAGAGCAGTACGGTGTCGAAAATGTGAACTCGATGCTGAAGCAGGAAATGGTCTTCGCCATTTTGAAGCGCATGGCCGAGCAGGGAGAAGAAATCACGGGCGCGGGCGTGATCGAAGTGCTGCAGGACGGGTTTGGCTTCCTGCGGTACCCGGAAGCAAATTATCTGGCGGGGCCGGACGATATTTACGTTACTCCCTCTATTGTTAAAAAGCTGGGATTGCGTACGGGCGACACGGTCGAAGGTGTGCTGCGCGCACCGAAGGATCAGGAGCGCTACTTTGCCATGAACGTGGTAAAATCGGTCAATTTTGAAGAGCCGGAACGCTGCCGCCACCGCGTGAATTTTGACAATCTCACGCCACTGTATCCCGAAAAACGCCTGAAAATGGAATTCATCGATCCGACCAAGAAAGAGGATCTTTCGCGACGGGTGATTGATTTGATTGTGCCTCAAGGCAAAGGTCAGCGCACGCTGGTTGTCGCGCCGCCGCGTACCGGTAAAACCGTGATGTTGCAAAATATTGCTCATGCCATCACAGCCAATCATCCCGAATGTTACCTCATCGTGCTGTTGATTGACGAGCGGCCGGAGGAAGTGACAGATATGGCGCGCACCGTGAAGGGCGAGGTAGTAAGTTCGACTTTCGATGAGCCGGCCACGCGCCATGTGAATCTGGCTGAAATGGTGATTGAGAAAGCCAAGCGCCTGGTCGAGCATAAGCGCGACGTGGTGATTCTCCTCGACTCTATCACGCGTTTGGCGCGCGCCTATAACACCGTCGTGCCATCTTCAGGCAAGGTTCTGACCGGCGGGGTGGATGCCAACGCCCTGCAGCGTCCCAAGCGCTTTTTTGGTGCGGCGCGCAACATTGAGCATGGCGGATCGCTCACCATTATCGGTACGGCGCTCATTGAAACCGGTAGCCGGATGGACGAAGTGATCTTTGAGGAATTCAAGGGCACAGGCAATTCAGAGGTTATTCTTGATCGCAAAATGTCCGACAAGCGTATTTTTCCGGCTATGGATATCACCAAGTCCGGCACTCGTAAGGAAGAGCTGCTTTATGATAAGGGCGAGCTTTCTAAAGTATGGATGCTCAGGAAAATCCTTAACCCCATGGGGCCGATGGATGCGATGGAATTCCTGCTCGATAAGATCAAGGAAACCAAATCTAATGACGAATTTTTTGAGCGGATGAATAAGTGAGCAATCTCGATAGCACTGCCCTTCTGATGCTTATCACGGCGTTAGCGCTGTTTGTTTATATTTGGACCGGTTTCAATGTTGGTCGGGCCCGCAGCAAATACGGTATTGCCGCGCCCGCAACCAGCGGTCAGGCGGATTTTGACCGCGTGTATCGTGTGCAGATGAATACGCTGGAGCAGATCGTCTTTTTCCTGCCGTCGCTGTGGCTGTTTGGCGCCTATGTCTCGCCCCTTTGGGGTGCCGCCCTCGGCCTGATCTGGGTAATTGCCCGGATTTTTTATGCGCGGGGCTATTACCGCGCGACCGAGAAACGGGGCGCGGGCTTTATAATTGCCTTTTTTGCGTCGCTGGTTCTGCTGCTGGGCGGGATTGTCGGCATCGTTTTCGTGCTCGTGGGTTAACCGCGTTATTTTATACCCAGTCTTCACCCTTTCTTTGCCGAATTCGTATTAAATAATAGTCCTCTGTTGCGCTTGCCGATTGGCTATGGTTAAACGCGAACAGAATAAATCCTGTCATGCTGCTGCATAATGGCAGCTGTGCGGTCTTTGCTGATATTCGGCAAGAGAGCCCAGCCCCATGACAATCAAGGGAGTACCTATGGCACAACGCAGAAAAATCGCGCTGATTGGCGGCGGTAATATTGGCGGCACGCTGGCGCATCTCGCCGCACTCAAGGAGTTGGGCGACATCGTATTATTTGACGTGGTAGAAGGCCTGCCGCAGGGCAAGGCGCTTGATATTGCACAGGCTTGCGCGGTAGAGCGGGTAGATGCGAGCATTAAGGGCACGAATGATTATGCCGATATCAAGGGCGCGGAGGTGGTGATTGTCACCGCCGGCATCGCCCGCAAGCCCGGCATGAGCCGCGACGATCTGGTGAATACCAATACCGGCATCATCACGACGGTTGCTGAAAATCTCAAGAAATATGCACCCGGTGCCTTTGTGATTGTGATTACCAACCCGCTCGATGCCATGGTGTGGGTGATGCAGCAGGTCACCGGCTTTGACCCGAAAAAAGTCGTGGGCATGGCGGGCGTGCTTGATTCGGCGCGGTTCAGTTATTTCATCGCTCAGGAATTTGGCGCCTCGCAGAAAGACGTCACCACCTTTGTGCTGGGCGGGCATGGCGACACTATGGTGCCGGTGACCTATTACTCAACGGTGGCAGGCATTCCGGTGCCGGATCTCGTCACCATGGGCAAATCCACCCCTGAGCGTATTGCGGCGATTGAGCAGCGCACGCGTGACGGTGGGGCGGAAATTGTGGGGCTTCTCAAAACCGGCTCGGCCTATTATGCGCCCGCCGCTTCCGCGATTGCGATGGCGGATGCGTATCTCAAAGACCGCAAGCAATTACTGCCCTGCGCGGCCTATCTGAATGGTGAATATGGGGTGAAAGATCTCTATGTTGGCGTGCCGGTGATTCTGGGCGCGGGCGGGGTAGAAAAAATCGTTGAAATCAACCTGCCGCCGGAGCAGAAAAAACAATTCGACCACTCCGTAAAGGCCGTGCGCGAACTCTGCGGCGGGATTAAACTTACGAAGAAGGCGGCGTAGTTTTTTTCTCCCCCTCCCGTTTTTTAAGCGCGGCGTCTTGACGCGCGTGGCGCGCTTCTTCCGCCTCCGCCATCTCTTCTGGGTTTCTACCCTCTGAGAGATTGAGTCGTGGTGGCGGCAGGGTTATCCCCAACGCGTCTTTGCCATTTTTCTTGTTCATGAGGCTCTCCTTTTCTTATCTCTACCGTTACTCCGTGCCGGACACCTTCTTTTCCGGTTGGTTTTTTGGGGTTTTCTATCTCCGCGATTCGGCTAGTATCCGCAGGGATATCCTCGGATAATCGCACCCTACGAGCATCCACAAAATCACGCAATGACATCTGGTTTAATTGCTCGATTTCCTTTTTTATCGACGTCTCGAATTTTTGGATTTGTTCTTTTGTTGCGCCGGGCGGGATAAAGGTACGGAATAACCCCCCGCCCTGCTGGGCGATAGCGGGTTTCTGGAGTGGGGCATCAGAATGACTAAACGCTGAGAGGTAAGCGGACTCGCATATTTTGCCCACTTCGCGTAAGACCGCATCCCCGAGCGACTCCCCCAGCCGGTTCATGCCACCAAGATTTTTCAGCTCCACCTCATATTCTTCTGGCTGTTCGCCTCTCATATTACATTGCGCGCGATGCAGTGCGCGGCATTGATCTAAATAGGCGGCGCTCATGCAGCGTGAAACGGGGTCAATGACTCCGCGCAATTCCTCTGCCTCTAAAACCCGGAACACGAGGCTCTTCTGTTCTGGCGATAGCGGCGCAAAAAGCTCATGCTGTTTATTGATGCGTGCACGTTGCCTGTTTGTGTCATAAGAAAACAGGCCATGTGAGGCCGCCAGATCAGAGAATCCGGCTTTTTCCAGAGCCATTCTGAGGGAGAATTGTTCAAGTGATTCATTTTCGCCTGGTGCAAGCTCGCTACCTTCAAAGGGACTCAATGCCGCAACGTTATGACGTGAAGGTGGTGCATGGGTGGGGAATCTCCGCTTGATTGGTATTGTGCAGATTACCTGCGCGCCCGATTCGCATTGTTGGCGCGCGGCAGCAATATCTGCCTCCATTTCCTGTAATTTTCCGGCGATGTTGGGGTGTCCAGGGTTAGGCGCGCGCAGTGCAATAGTATTGGTTACGCCCGGCTTTCGTCCCGCTTTGGTATGATCAATATCAATCATGCCGAGATCATAATTAGAGAAGTGGTGTAGCTTTTGATTCATCTCTCCCGCAGCTTCCCGTAGCTGCGTTTCAAGGAGATGATTATCAATAGCCCCTCCATCCCTACGGCGAATGCGGTAAATAGATTTGAATTCATCCCCGCCCGTGCGGATCATTAGCGACGAAATCTCGTAGCCCTTATCGTGCGCCCATTGATCCATAAGCAGGCCAGGCTTTTGCGCCAGATGCTGCAACAAAATATCGGTTTTTCGGCGGTTGCGCTCGGCAAGATTTAATCCACCCAAATTGGAAATATCGGCGCTGGCGAGGATGAAACGGGTCTGGGAATCATTCTCATATGCCTGAGCGGCGATTTCACCTAATCCCAGAATCAGCGCCGCACAGGGTTTTGCATAAGCCTCTAAGCCAGCATCATTAAATATCCCGCCGCGCAGAATTTCCTGAATGGCCCGGGCATATCCCTCCGGCGCTCCTTCAAACTTTCCATTTTCTTTTGCGTTCTTGATAAAACGCTCAAGAATAACTTCCGGGTAAATGCTTCCGCTGTCTTTGATTGCCTCAGCAAGTGCCTGATATCCCTCCTGCCGATTTGTATAGCCCGCTGCCGTCACCAGCTTTTTTAGCGGATATTCATAGTCAGTGCTGAGATGAAATGTCTTGTCGGGCAAGTAATCCTCTTGGGGCGCAGACAGGCAGATAACCTCTAAAGGCTAGTAGATTCTGGTTAATTTTTCATGAAATTCTCGTAAACTGTGACATTCAAGCTATATTTCAGCTAAATAGACTGGCTTCAGCAACACTTCTTTCTTGCAAAATTCGTTTCTATTCTGTCATGTGGGGCGCTCGCTTTGTTGCGAGATGAAATTTACGAAAAAAGTGGCATAAGAGCCCTCAAGTGCCGGGTTCCAGAAGCCCGGGGCGTAAATTTGTAACACGGACCCAGGAGCGATGGCGTATGAATATCCATGAATACCAGGCCAAGTCGGTCTTATCGAAATTCGGCGTGCCGACTCCGCGTGGGGGGGTGGCCTATACCCCGGCCGAAGCCGAAGCTGTGGCGCAGTCGCTTGGCGGTGCGTTATGGGTCGTCAAAGCCCAGATTCATGCTGGCGGACGCGGCAAAGCGGGCGGGGTGAAGCTCGCCAAGTCGCTCGAAGAGGTCAAGCGCCTCACCAAAGAAATGCTGGGGATGACGCTTGTCACCCACCAGACCGGGCCCGAGGGCAAGGAAGTCAAGCGCGTCTACATCGAAGAAGGCTCGGACATCGGCGAGGAGTTATATCTCTCCGCGGTGCTCGACCGCAAATACTCGACCATCACGCTCATGGGCTCGAAAGAAGGCGGGGTGGATATTGAGGAGGTCGCGCACAAGCGACCAGAGAAAATCATTACCGTGCCGGTCGATCCGGCGACGGGCATTTTCCCCTTCCATGCCCGCAAACTGGCGTTCGGTATGGAAATACCGCAGGAACAGCACGCGGAATTCACGCGGCTGGTGAATGGTGTGTATCTCGCGTTTCTGGCGACGGATGCGAGCCAGATCGAGATTAATCCGCTGGTCATCACCAAGCAGAAAAAACTCATTGCCCTTGATGCTAAAATCAATTTTGACGATAACGCCCTGTTCCGCCAGCCTGATATTCTGGAGATGCGCGACGAGGACGAGGAAGACCCTCTCGAACTTCAGGCCGGAAAATTTGGCCTGAGCTATGTGAAAATGGATGGCAATATCGGTTGCATGGTCAATGGTGCAGGTCTTGCCATGGCGACGATGGATATCATCAAGCTCTATGGTGGCGAACCGGCTAATTTCCTTGATGTCGGCGGTGGTGCCAACAAGGAAAAAGTGACCGAGGCCTTCAAGCTGATTCTCTCCGACCCCAATGTTGAGGGCATTTTGGTGAATATTTTCGGCGGCATTATGCGCTGCGATATTATTGCCGAAGGCATCATCTCAGCCGCGCGCGAAGTCTCGCTCAACGTGCCGCTGGTCGTGCGGCTCGCGGGGACGAATGTGGAGCTCGGCAAAAAAATGCTGGCGACCAGTGGCCTCGCCATTACTGCGGCGGACGATCTGGCGGATGCGGCAGAGAAAATTACCAAGTCGGTGAAGAAGAAGGCCGCATAAGGTTTCAGGGTTCGGGTTCCAGGTTCCAGGAGCCCCTAGCTGAAACCTGACATCTGGAACCTGAACCCTAGGAGCGAAGCGACTATGTCCATTCTCGTCAATAAAAACACCAAAGTCATCTGTCAGGGCTTTACCGGCCGTGAGGGAACCTATCATTCCGAACAGGCTATTGCTTACGGCACTAAAATGGTGGGTGGGGTGACGCCGGGTAAGGGTGGCAGCAAACATCTGGAGCTGCCGGTATTTAATACCGTGGCCGAGGCCAAGGCTAAAACCGGCGCCAATGCGAGCGTGATTTATGTGCCGCCGCGCTTTGCGGCGGATGCAATTTTAGAAGCGATTGATGCGGAAATAGAGCTTGCCATTTGCATTACCGAAGGCATTCCCGTGCTCGATATGGTGAAAGTGAAGCGCGCCCTTTCTACCTCCAAAACCCGGCTCGTTGGCCCCAACTGCCCGGGGGTGATTACGCCGGGTGAATGTAAAATCGGCATCATGCCGGGACATATCCATAAAAAAGGCCGCATCGGGATTCTTTCGCGCTCCGGCACACTCACCTATGAAGCCGTGGCACAGACGACTGCCGTGGGCCTTGGGCAATCGAGCTGTGTGGGTATTGGCGGCGAT
>JAJTIB010000170.1 GCA_021300075.1 Rickettsiales bacterium | reverse complement strand
TGGAAGTGGCGGCAGTTCTTTACCGGCATCTTTTTTGACGACCAGTACCTCTGCCGGTTTTTTCGCTTCAGGCTTCGCTGCCAGCGGTGCCGTGGGTGAAAGGATTTCCGGTGATACTATTTTTGGTACTGGCGGCGGCACGGGGATAACCGGACTCTCCTGCATATCTGGAACGGGCAGAGGCGGCAGATCCGGTACTGCGATTTCCGGTGTCGGCTGTGGTGCAGGCTTTGGCGCAGGCGGGGGTGATACGGGTTTAACTTCTTTCACCGCCGGTGCGACTGGCAGCGCAGCGTCTGGCGCAGGTAAAGGCGGAAGATCTGGTGCGGGTTTTTCCGGTACAAGCTGAGGTGTCGGCTGGGGCGCAGGCTTTGGCGCAGGCGGTGGTGAGGCGGTTTTAATTTCTTTCACCGCCGGTGCGACTGGCAGCGCAGCGTCTGGCGCGGGTAAAGGCGGAAGATCTGGTGCGGGTTTTTCCGGTACAAGCTGAGGTGTTGGCTGGGGCGCAGGCGGAGGTGATGCAGCTTGCACCTCCTTCTCAGCAGGAGCAGCCGACACCGTATCATGCGGAACGGGAGCCTTAGTCACCTTCACCGAAGGCGCTTCCTTCTCCAGGTCTTTCATCAATGCGGCTTCCGCCTTTAAATCCGCTGCAGACGTAGCGGCAACGGGTGGAGAAATACTGGTTGGCGATGGGGGTGCTGTTTTCTTCACGGCGGAGGAGATGGCAGACGCGGGCGCTCTAGCAGGGCCGGATTTCTTAACAGGAGCGGGTTTTGAAGCCGCCTTCACCGAGGGCCGGTCAGAAGGAGACTTGCGAGCAAATGGGGCATTTTTCGGGACACCCTGTGACAGGCCGGAACCGGCATCATACTGACCAAGCATCGGCTGCTCGGAGGGAATTTTTCGCCCCGAAGGCGCGTAGGTTGACGACTCCGCGTCCGGCATTTTATTTACCACCGTTACTTGCGTTATCGGGGCAGAAAAGCTGGTCACCGCGGCATTGGCTTTTAAGGCGCGCAGAACTTCAAGATGGACTTCGACACTCGGCTTATCGGGAATAAGTGGGCGTGTCTGCGCCTCACCCGCCTTGCCTGCAAACACAACCAGGACGGCCAGCAGACAGCAAGCAAGAACCTGGCGCGGCGCGCGTAACATTAAGGCATGAGACATAATTCTTCTTATTTTTCTCTTTGAAAATGCCGAGGAACTTCTCATTCGTAGCAAAGCGGGGCGGCGTGAGGCAAGTTTCTTATGAAGCGATATGCACAGGCAAAACATCCGCATTTTCAGCCCGTTCGGTTGAAATGCTTGCGTGATGTCGCTGATTACTTTACTGAGCCGGACATGTCCCAGTCCGCACTCCTCAACGTCATGACCCGCGCTGTCTTGAAATCAGCCAAAGCCTTAGTGCGCGATTTTGGTGAGGTCGATAAACTACAAGTCTCCAAAAAAGGGGCAGCAAATTTCGTTACCAACGCCGATTTACGCACCGAAAAAATATTGATGGAAGAATTAGGGCATGCCCGCCCGAATTTCAGCTTCATGACGGAAGAAAGCGGCAGCATCCCGGGCAAAGATACCAGCAAACGCTTCTGCATTGACCCCATCGACGGCACCACCAATTTCATGCGCGCTATTCCCTATTTCTGCGTTTCAGTCGCCGCCCAGGAATTACAATCGGACGGTACCTGGGCGAGTGTCGCCGGCGTCATCTATGATCCAATTCACGACGAGCTTTTCGTCGCCGAAAAAGGCCACGGCGCGACCGTCAATAACTACAAGCTCCATGTCGCTTCCCGTCATGAGGATGCGCTTTTATCGACCTCCTCGCCGCGCAAATGGCGCGAGGGCTACACCCAGATGGTGGCGCGGCTCGAACGCGTGACCGACCACGGCGCGGTCGTGCGCTGTTCTGGCTCCGCCGCACTCGACCTTGCCTATGTAGCCGCTGGACGGCTTGATGGCACCTGGTATCACCGCCTCAATAGCTGGGACATGGCCGCGGGCATACTCCTCGTGCGCGAGGCGGGCGGTGTCGTCGCAGCACTTGATGGTGGTGAGGTAAACATGGAAGCCGGAAGCATCGTCGCCGCCTCCCCCGTCATTTACCCGACACTCAAAGGCCTGCTCGCCGCGTGAAGTTCAGCGATCGATTGTCGATAGCAATCAACCGACTCTTGCATTTTTCAGTGCTGCCTTGATTGCCTGATTGAACTCCTTGACCGCGGCCGCCGCACCTTTGGGGTGCTCCCAGATCGCGGTGATGGCGGCGATGAAATCCGCCCCTGCCGCCACAAACGGCGCGCAATTCTGCGGAGTCATCCCGCCAATCGCGACACACGGCACAATCGTATAAGTGGACCACCATTTGACGATATCAACCGTCGGGACACCATATTTTGCCAGCTTCTCCGGGGATTTGGATTTGGTGGAGAAGAACGCGCCGAAGGCGATATAATCCGCGCCTTTCTCTCCCGCCTCCATCGCCATATGCGAGGAATCATGGCAGCTGACGCCAATCACTCTATCGCTGCCGAGCGCCTGCCGCGCCTCCTCAGGCTTCATGTCGTCCTGCCCCAAATGCACGCCGTCGACTTCAAGTTCTACCGCAAGATCAACTCGGTCATTAAGGATGAATGCTACATTGCGCGCGCGACAGATGGGCTTCAGCGCGCGCGCGGCAGCGCGAATTGCCGCATCGTCCGCCTCTTTCAGGCGCAACTGAAATGCACCCACATCTCCGGCCAGAAGCGCGACCTCAAGCGTTCTGGTAAATTCCGACAATGAAATCCTGGGCGGTGAAATCAGATAAAGCCGACAGGGATGCGCCTCACTCGTCATGCGCGTCACGCGGCCTGCTGATAGACGCCGACAATCTCACTCAAAAGTGCGATCGCTTCGGGCTTTTTGCGCTGGAAGGCATTGCGCCCCATAATCGAACCATCGCCACCACCTTGGGCAATCGCCTGCACCTCGGCCAGCACTTCCGCGTTTGATTTTGCGCCGCCGCCCGAGAAAATCACAATACGCCGACCACCAAATACGGCTTGTTTAATATGAGCGATGCGCTCGGCGAGAGTCGCCACCGGAATTTTTTCCTGCTCATAAATTTTTTTGGCTTCGGCCTGTTCGATATGCGCCGTGGGCGGCTTCACCTTGATGATATGCGCGCCGAGTAATGCCGCGATATGGGCGGCATAGGCGGTGACATCAATGGCGGTTTCTCCATCCTTTGAAAGCCCCGCCCCGCGCGGGTAGGACCAGATGACGGTGGCAAGCCCAGCCGCTTTGGCTTCCTCGCTCAGCGAACGGATTTCTTCCATCATGTCATAGGCCTGGTGCGATCCGGGATAGATGGTAAAACCAATCGCCGCACAGCCGAGCCTGAGGGCGTCTTTCACGCTCGCCGTTACCGCCTGATCGGGTGCTGCGTCTTTCGGCACGAGCGAATTATTGCTGTTGATTTTGAGGATGGTCGGCAGCTTGCCCTTAAACGTATCAACCCCCGCCTCGAGCATCCCGAGCGGTGCGGCATAAGCATTCAGCCCCGCATCGAGCGCAAGTTGATAGTGGTAATGCGGGTCATAGGCCGCCGGATTTGCCGCAAAGCTGCGCGCCGGGCCATGCTCAAAACCCTGATCCACCGGCAGGATGACCATCTTGCCTGTGCCGCCGAGTTTCCCCTGCATCAGCATCCGCGCGAGATTGGCCTTGGTCGCCTCACTTGCGCCCTCATACCAGCTCAGCATTGTTTTCACTCGTGGCGTCAGTTGCATCGCACTCTCCCTATTCACTTACGTCTCTGTGTAGCTTCCCGGTCGTGCCTGTCAAGAAAGGCGATGACGCATCACGCACTTAACCCCCTGCCCCTCCGCAATCGCCGCAAGTTTCGCCAACATCGCGGGCGTGACATCAACCACCACATTCAGCCCCAGCCGCAGCGCATCATGAGCGACCGCTGCATTCGCGCCGCAATCGACAAAAAGTGCCACATGAAAGTCAGAAAATTCTGCCCGCAGCAGGCGCTGCACTTCTTGCCAATAGCCAACCCCCGCGAGACATCCAGAATCGGGTGGCGTCACAAGTTCAAGGGCGCCACTCGCAGCGCGGCAGGCGCTTCGCGCCGCCTCAAGCCCGTTGACGTTCACGCGCGTCATATGCACCCAGAAGCGCCGCAATCCCAGGCAGTTCCTTGCCCTCAAGCCACTCAAGAAATGCACCGCCAGCGGTTGAGAGATAGCTCAGCTCAGAAGTAAGTCCCGCATGCGCCAATGCCGCCACCGTGTCGCCGCCACCGGCCACACTATGCAGTAGTCCCTCGCGTGAACGCGCCGCAACCATCCGCGCCAGCTGCACGGTCGAAGAATCAAACGGCGCGGTTTCATAAGCGCCCACGGGGCCGTTCCATACCAGGGTTCTGGAATCTTCGATGGCGCGGAAAAGCTGCATCAACGAGCGCGGGCCAATATCAAGAATCATACTGCGTTTGGGGATATGTTTCACCTCCACCACCTGTGCAGGCGCATGCGGCTCAAAGGCGCTGGCCACCACCACATCACTCGGTAAAATAAGCGCGCAGCCTTTGCTCGTGGCCTCTTTCAAAATATCGCGCACGGTGGATTTCATGTCCGGCTCCACCCATGAGGCGCCGACATCATACCCTTGGGCATAGAGAAACGTGTTGGCCATGGCCCCGCCAATAATCAGCTTATCCACCTTGGCGCAGAGATTGCCCAGAAGCGTAATTTTCGTCGAGACTTTCGAGCCACCGACGAGCGCCGCAAGCGGACGGTTAGGTGTTGATAGCGTGCGGCTGAGGGCCGCTGCTTCTTCCGCCAGAAGGCGGCCTGCGGCCGAGGGCAGATGCGGGTTGATGCCCACGATCGAGGCATGGGCGCGGTGCGAACAGGAAAAAGCGTCATTCACAAACGCATCACCCAAACTGGCAAGCGCTTTGCCGAAAGTGGGGTCATTCGCTTCTTCCTCGGCGTGAAAGCGCAGATTTTCCATTAAAATCACATCACCCGGTGCGGCGGCTTCAACCGCGAGTCTGGCGGTGCTTCCCACACAATCGGGCGAGAATTTCACCGGCCTGTCCCACAAATTTTCACTTAAAATATCAACCAGTGGCGCAAGCGACAGGCCCGGGTCAAACCCCCCGGGACGGCCAAGATGCGACAGCACCACAATCTTGGCATGGCGTTCAATTAGATATTGCAGGGTGGGGATAATACGGGTGATACGCGTCGCATCCACCACCCTGCCGCGCTGCATTGGCACGTTAAGATCCAGCCGTACCAGCACGGTCTTGCCGGTCACATCAAGCGTTTCGAGGCTGGGTAGGGTCGAGGTCATGTTAATCTTCATTAATTTGTCACAACAGGGAGACTACAATTCCTATAACATCAATAGAGAATTAGGGAGCATTTTTTATGAACAGTGGAAAACCATCCAATAGTGGACATCGTAACAATCGCCCTGAGCCAAGAAAAAAGTCGGGAGGCAACTTTGTAACTGAGGCAGACCGGCAGAAGCGCGAGTGGAAAAATTGGAGAACAAATCAGCCGCTCTATCCTCCGGAGTCCACCTACGAGGAGTGGTGGATAAAAGAACTCGGAAAGAGGGAGCTCGATTCCAAAACGGGTTATGAACGCTGATTTTCAACATATTCCACTACCGCAAGGCGCAGGAATTTAACGTGGACAAACGGCGATCACTGTAACATTTCTAACCCACAGGGAGTGGAGATCTATGCGCTGCGAGATTGCTTGCTGCTGGATCCCCGCTTTCGCAGGGAAGATTAGGTGGGAAAAAATTATAGTATATCTGATACCTTACGTCAGCTTCCTGACCATATCCAGCATGCGGCAGGAAAAACCCCATTCGTTGTCATACCAGGCCGCCACACGGACGAGCGTTCCGCCGGTGACGGTAGTGGCGGTTAAATCCACAATCGCGCTGGCATTATCATGCACATAATCAACCGAGACCAGGGGGCGCGTGTCGGTTTTCATCACATTTCTGGGTAGCGCCTTGGCGGCGGCCACCAGCGCCTCATTCACCGCTTCTTTCGTGGTGGGTTTGGCGAGCGATACCACGAGATCCACGAGCGAGACATTGGCGGTCGGCACGCGGATGGCCGAACCGCTGAGCTTGCCCGCCAGTTGCGGCAGGACGAGGCCAATCGCCTTGGCCGCGCCGGTTTTGGTCGGCACCATCGAGAGCGCGGCTGCGCGCGCCCGGCGCAAATCTTTATGCGTGCCGTCTTGGATGTTCTGATCACTCGTATAGGCGTGAATCGTCGTCATGGAACCGGCGACAATCCCAAATGTTTTATCCAGTGCCTGCGCCACGGGTGCAAGGCAATTGGTGGTGCAGGAACCAACCGAAATCACCGTATGTTCGGGTGTGATGGTCTGGTCATTGACCCCGAAAACAATCGTCGGGCAGGCATCGCTCGCAGGCGCAGAAATCAGCACGCGCCGCGCGCCTTGCGCGAGATGCACACTCGCGGCTTCCTTGCTGTTAAACGCGCCGGTACATTCGAGCACCATGTCCACCCCAAGCGCTTTCCAATCGATCCGCTTCGGGTCGCGCTCATGGGTGATGGTGATGTGTCCGCGCCCCATATCGAGGCCTTTATCATCCGCCGTAATCTTGTGCTGAAACCGCCCATGTACCGAGTCAAACTGCAATAAATGGGCGTGGGTTTCGTTGGGCGCGGCGCCGTTCGCGGCGACGAGTTTTATATCGTCATAGCCCTCTTCGATAATCGCGCGCGCGACCGACCGCCCAATGCGCCCCAGCCCGTTAATGCCGATTTTGATGGTCATCGATTCCTCTTTTACTCCTCACTCTATACGCTGGCATCCAGCTACTGGTCCTGCTCTCGCGGGAATGAAAAATTACAACAAACCAAGCTGAAACCTCACGGCTCAAGGCTCTAAGCTCCAGATTCTGCCGCCTTCACAATCGCCTCAACCGTAATCCCGAAATGCTGATACAAATCCGGCGCGGGGGCGGAGGCGCCAAAGCCCGTCATGCCGATAAATATGCCGTCTTCGCCCAGCCAACGCTCCCAACCCATACCGAGCGCGGCCTCAACCGCAATGCGGCGCGTGCCCTCGCCCAGCACCTGTTGCTGATAGCGTTTTGGTTCCTTTGCAAACCGTGTCATCGAGGGCATGGAAACCACGCGCGTGGGGATGCCTTTGGCCTCAAGCTGCGCCTGCGCTTCAACGCATAAATGCAGCGCCGTGCCGGTATCAATCAGTACCACGCGCGGGTCACTTGATGCCGCGCGTAGAATATACGCACCACGCGCCGAGAGATTTTCGGTCACATAGTCGCGCCTGAGCGACGGCACCGCCTGA
>JAJTIB010000160.1 GCA_021300075.1 Rickettsiales bacterium | reverse complement strand
TTCTGGAGATCCAGCTTAAGCGGCCTTTTTAGATCGGCTTCTACATAATATCCACCATCATTCCCTGTCCTTCGAACACCTTGTTCACTGTCTGAAAGAGAGACGCCTGACAATCTAGGAAGCGTTCCAAGTTTTTCGAAATCTCCAGTCATTCTCAGCACTCCCGTATTAATGAATCAAATTATATGTAAAAAGAATTAATTTTTTGTAAACATCGAGGGGGGAGATCATTACTATTAAGTTTTGAGATTTTTATAAAAACTTCTGAACCTCGAAGAATTGGCTGCCAGAGCCATATCTCACTTCAAAGGTTCGGACATCCCCCGTAAGCGAGAGTTGCTGAATTTCATATTTCAGAACCTACGCTGAGAGAAAAAAAAGCTAGAATACACAATGCGTTCTCCCTTTAAGGAGTTCGCAGAGGCATCAAAAATTGAAGAATGGTCGGAATGACAGGATTTGAACCTGCGACCCCTAGTCCCCCAGACTAGTGCGCTACCGGGCTGCGCTACATTCCGACATTTACATCACTCAGTCAGGCAGCCCTTTAGCTTTTGGCTGTCGCTCTGGCTGACGCCAACGCGACGGGCTGCGCTACATTCCTACATACCGTGCGCGCCGTTCTTAGGCGCAGTGCGGGTTATCTTCAAGTGTTTTATGAAGTCACGCGCCCCCTCATCCTGCAGTGACTGAAGCACTCTACGCCCAAGTCTTTACTGGCTTCTACCCTCTACGTCATGGGAGAAAGGGGCAAGGGTGCGGAATCCCGAGCCCCGAGCCCCGAGCCCCGAGCCCCGAGTCCCGAGTCCCGAGTCATGATCCCCAAGCTACGACAACGCCTCACGCCAGCGGTCCTTGTAGAGATAGAGCGCGATGAAAGAGGTCACGGAAGCAAAAACGAACAGATACATGATTGAGGTTTTGTCGCCTGTATCGCGAATTAGATATTCGGCAACAGAGGGCGTGAATCCCCCTAAAATCGCGCAGAAATTATAAGACAGCGACATGCCCGTATAACGGATGCGGGTAGGGAAGAGTTCTACCAGCAGCGCTGGAACCGGCGCCAGATAACAACCGAGAATGAAACCCAGAATAGACTGAGCAATCAGCACGTCAAGGAAGTCGCCGGACTGCATCATCTGAAAGGCGGGATAAATTGCCAGTAACATGGCGACTATTGCCCCCATCAGCACTTTGCGGCGGCCAATAATATCAGCCAGACGGGCCACAGGCAGGATTGGCAGAAGCATCGCCACCATGGCCACCGAGTTGATAAGCAGTGCCTTGTCCTGCGCGAAGGAAAGATGAAGTTCCGAATAGGCTATGAAGTAAATCGCAATCGCATAAAACGGAATCGTGACCGACATGTAAATTGCAAAAGCCTCAAACATCTTGAGCGGATAGACGGTGAACGCATCTTTCACCGGGGTTTTTGAAAGCGTACCGTCGGCCTTGGCTTTTTCGTAAACCGGGCTTTCCTCGCCATGTTCGCGGATATAATAGCCAACAAAGCCAATAAGCACTCCGACAAAGAAGGGCAGACGCCAGCCCCAGCTCATGAAATCAGCTTCAGACAGGCTGCTGGCGATAATGGTGGACACAGCCGAGCCAATAAGAAAGCCAATCACCAGGCTGAGCATGGTGACGCTGCCGATGGTGCTACGCATGGTGGGGGGAGCGTGTTCGACGACGTAGGACATCGAGCCGCTGAAAGCACCGCCCAGCGAAATGCCTTGCAGAATGCGGATGGATAGCAGCAGGATAGGTGCGGCCACCCCGATCATTTCATAGGTAGGAAGAAGGCCGATCATCCCGGTAGGAATGGCCATCAGAATCATGGAGGCGACGAGAGCTTTCTTGCGTCCGAATTTATCGCCGATACGGCCAAAAATAACCGCCCCCAGCGGCCGCGAGACAAAACCAGCGGCAAAGGTAAGGAAAGTAAGAATCAGGCTCAGGCTGGGGTCATCCGTCGGGAAAAACAGTCGCGAGAAAACCACCGACATATGGCCATAAAGCGCGTAGTCATACCATTCCAGACCGTTGCCAAGCATTCCCGAAACGACGACTTTTTTATTGACCTTGTGTTCCTGATTCATGGGTTCTCCCGCCCGTTCGTTAAGACGGCGACCATAGAGGGGCGTCGTATCGCTTGCAAACGATGATGCTGCAATGCGGTATTAGTGCGGTTATGCTTAAGCGGGCGTGGGTTGATGCGGCTGGTGTGTCGCGCCCAGATGCACACTGGTTGCGCTGATAATCTGTGGCTGCGGTTGGAAAGAAGGCGTGATGTGATGGCGCAGGACCTCATAGAGCGCGCTGACAGTCGCGGCTTTATCAATATTGCGAACGGTGGTGGCAATCTTGCCGACGTTCTGGCTGAGTTCGCGCATAGCGGGCAGGCGTATAGCTTGGCTTTGAACGGGTGCTGGCACTTCGTCAATTGCATGATGCAGTTCTTCGGGGGTAGCGTGAATCCAGGACATCTGTGACAGGACCTGCGTCAGTTGTGATTGCAGTTGCGAACGCAGCGGGGCAGGGAACTTGAACAGCAGCGCGGCCGTTGATTCGGCCAGATGATCCAGGTCGTTATTTTTTTTCTCACGCAGATTTTTTTCAATTGTTTTGGCAAGTTGGGTTGTTCGCATGTCGAGCTCTTCGACAGGAATGACTTCTTCACCACTTTTTCCGGCCTGATCAGCCAGTGTTTTATCGCGCAGATAGTGGGTGATGTTGAGAATAAACTGATGCTGTGCGCGAGGGCCCATGACAACTGGCAGACGATCGACAAAATTGGCGATTTTAGCGGCTAGTTTCTCGCGATTATGTTGTGTGTGGTCGCTATACTCTGAATTTTTGGTGAAGAGCAGCAGGAAATCCCCTGGCAGATAAATTGATTCACCAATGGCTTGAATATAATTTTTCTTTGCCAGCGATCCCATCAGCCGCTGGCCACTGGAAGCCATGGTTAGAATACCCGTGCCCGTTTCAGGATTATCTTTGAAATAATCCACCAGTTTTGTGCCCACTGATTTTTCGGTTGCGGCTTGTTCGCTGTCCTGTTCTTCTTTTTTACGGCTTGGCAGCAATAACAACGACCAGGCGACGATGGAAGTAATGCCCCCCCCAATATCACGCCAGAAACCTCTCTTTACATAATTTGCAGCACCGTCAAGATGCGGATTCTGCAGGTAGTAACGGCGGGTGAAAAACGCATGTCCCATATAAGCGACCATACCGATGTCATTCAGCACCGCGCCAATCTGAATCGGATATTTTCTGAAATAATCGCCAATTTTTCTGAGCGGACTTGGTTTTGACTGATCACTCTCGGGCTGGTAGCGTAGCTCAAGAAGCGAGTGCTCCTGATTGGAAGTGCGTGTCACTTTATCTTTTAATTGTTCAAACGAACGCTGATCATTGCTTTTAGCAAGAGTAAGGTACGTGATTGATTGGCCGAGATAAAGTCCACCGGCCAGACTTTGCAGATAATTGCGAGGTTGCTTTATTTTAGTCCAGAAACTCTCTTTCTGGCCCGATTTATTGCCCAGACCCGCAAGGGTCAGAAATGCTTCGGCGACGGTGAAAATCAGGCCATTGGCCTGAGCGGGGTCTTTAACTACATCATCGAGCTTGTCGATCGCGTTCTGCGCGCTCTGCAATGTGTTTCTGAGCGGAATGAGCGGATGGCGCGCTATCTGCGTCAGCGTGCCGCTCAGGCTGGTTTCGCGGGCGATGTCACGTAATTTCGAGTCCACCCCGAGATGGTGGATTTTGAGGATTGTCTCACCCTTATCAGTAAGAATGCTGTTGACCAGATAGCCCTGATCTTCAAGGGTTCGCTGCATCCGCTGGCTCTGAAGCTGTGCCGCTGGCTGGTTAGCGGGGTAGATAATCTCGGCACGCCAGTCCTTGTCCTTTAGTGTTTCTTTCAGAAAACGAAGTTCCTCCTCGGGGCGCTCCCAGGATGCAATCATGGCGTGATGAATGGCCGTTTTTGGCATGAAACGTACTTCTCCTTATGGTCATTCTACGCAAATAAGCCCCTGCCCTCAAATGACAGTATTGTGACATTTTGAGTATTTTCAGAGGGTAGTGCATCGATATAATTGCGTTTTTTTCATCTGATTTTGATTGCAAAATTCTCCCTTATAAGTTGTATTTAGCCGGTATGAGCAATCCAATAACGCGACCTTCGATTGACCTCCCGCTGCGTGTGCTGGCAGTGGATGATGACCGTACTTACGGTCAAATTCTTATGGCGATGCTGCAAAGCATCCTGCCGGAAACGAGTGTGATTGAGCATGTAAATTCCGGGGCGCAGGCAATGCTCAAGCTGCATGAAGAAAACCAGCATTATGATTGTATCCTGCTCGATTTGAACCTACCCGATAGTCGCGGCCTCAACATCGCGCAGGAATGTTTTAAGAATTTTCCTGATCTGGCGGTGTTAATGTTGACGGCTGAAAGCGACCCCGAGACTGCGATGCGAAGCCTGCAGGCAGGCGCAGAAGATTATCTTATCAAAGGTGAGTTTACTCAGGCAGGTCTTGCCCGCGCCATTCGTTACGCGACCCAGCGCAAAGCCGCTCAGCGCGACCAACGCCTGTTGAGTAAAGCACTTGCCGACCAGCGCGCCCTTAACGAGCTACAGAGTGACTTTATTCGCCTGGTGAGTCACGAATTTCGTACCCCGCTTGGGATTATCTCGACCAGTATGCAGCTGCTGGAGCATCGAATTCCTCAGGAGATGAAATCCCAAGGCATGCGGCAGTTTGAGAAAGTGCGTGAAGCTGTAAAGCGCCTGACTCGGCTGATGGATAACGTGCTACTCCTGAACCAGATGCAGGATGGCAAGCTGCATTTCCAGCCCATTGCTTTCGATTTTGCCCAGCTTTTTGACCGAGTAGTGGCCGAATTTCGCCGGAATATGGGCGAACATCGCGTTTGTGTGGAGGGTGGCTCCTTACCCGAACATTTTTTTGGGGATCAGTATTTGATGGAAGTGATTCT
>JAJTIB010000164.1 GCA_021300075.1 Rickettsiales bacterium | reverse complement strand
TCGCTTGAGATGTCGGCTGAACAGCTCGCCATGCGGATGCTCGCTACCGAATGCAGCATTGGCTCGCACAAACTGCAACGTGGCGATTTGACCAATGATGAGTTCGCGCTGCTCGCCCGCGAATCGCAGCGTATGTCGCGCCTGCCGTTTCATATCGACGACACACCCGCACTCTCTATTGCAGCTCTTCGAAGCCGCGCGCGGCGCATGAAACGCGTGCATAATCTGGCGCTGCTCGTCGTCGATTATTTGCAGCTCGTGCGTCCGACCGCCGGTGGTTCGCAGGTCAACCGCGTGCAGGAAGTCTCGGAAATTACGCAAGGCCTGAAAGCCATTGCCAAGGAACTTTCGATTCCGGTGATTGCGCTCTCGCAGCTCTCGCGCGCGGTTGAACAGCGCGATGACAAACGCCCACAACTGGCGGATCTGCGCGAGTCCGGCTCGATTGAACAGGATGCAGACGTGGTCATGTTCGTTTTCCGTGAGGAATATTATCTGAAACGTTCCCAGCCCAAAGAAGGCACCGAAGAACATCTCAAGTGGCAAGCCGCCATGGAACAGGTGCATGGTCTCGCTGACATCATTGTCGCCAAACACCGCAACGGCCCGATTGACACGGTGACCTTGCAATTCCAGGGCGAACTGACGCGCTTTGAAAATTACATCAAGCCCGAATTCATGCCCGAAGTGCCAAGATAGTAGAGGTCTGGATTCGAAACCCGAAAAGACCGCCCCCCCTCCTGCGCCAGAGTGAGGGAGATTTGGATAACCCAGAAATTCAAAACCTGGCCACTGGCCTAGCACCGAAGACCTGCCGATTTCCCTTGCGAAAGTTATGGAGAAGCGGCATCACTGGCCAACTTACACCTGCGCCATTTTTGTTATGTTCACCACTCCTACCCTCACTATCGACCTGAGTGCAATTGTTGCGAACTGGCGCATATTGTGCGAGCAATTTACCGGTCAGGAATGCGCCGCCGTAGTCAAGGCGGATGCGTATGGGCTTGGCATGATTCCGGTGGCAAGCGCCCTAGCTAAAGCCGGTTGCGACACATTTTTTGTTGCCACCATTGAAGAGGGCATTGCGCTTCGCACGGCGCTGACGGATGTCCGAATTCTTGTCTTTCACGGGGTACAAAAAGGTGAGGAATTTGCGTTTGCCAATCACCGCCTGATTCCGGTGTTGAATTCTCCCGAACAATTTGAGCGCTGGCTGCCGGTAGCGGCAGAGCATATCCATGCGGTTTCGGCGCTGCATGTGGATACCGGCATGGGGCGGCTGGGGTTCGAATATGGCGAACTTAAGCGCCTGCTTGAAAAACATGTGGAAGCGATGAACGCAGCACGGGTAGGGCTCATCATGTCGCACCTTGCCTGCGCGCCCGAGCCGGAGCACGAAAGCAATATGCGCCAGCTGGCGCGGCTGAAAGAAGCGCTGAAACTCACCCCCGGTATTCCCATCAGCTTCGCCAATTCCGGCGGAATTTTCCTGCCCCCCGAATTTCACTTCCACCTCGCCCGCCCGGGATGCTCGCTTTATGGCATCGCACCGCAGGCTCTTACACTCCTCCCGCAGGCGGGAGAACCAACAGCGGCACGTGATACGTGGGACGTGAAGCGTGAAGAATCACGTACCATGCAAAACCCCATGCATCAGGTCGCCCAGTGGCATGCACCCATTCTGCAATCTCGCATACTGGAAGCCGAGCAAGCCGTAGGTTATGGCGCCACCCGCACCTTGCCCAAAGGAACGCGGATCGTGACCGTCGCCAGTGGTTATGCGGATGGTTATCTGCGCCACTTAAGCAATCAGTCCGTCGCTTACGCCGGCGAACACCGCCTGAAGCTGTTAGGGCGAGTGACGATGGATATGCTCTGTTTTGATGCGTCAGACGCACCGCTGGAAAAACTGCACGAAGGCGAGATGATAACATTGCTTGGCAAACAGCCCGAAATTACGGTAGATGCTATAGCAGATGCGGCGGGAACGATTGGTTACGAAATTTTCACGCGGATTGGCACACGGGTCAAACGGGTTTATCTGGAAACGTAAGATGCAGGCGATCCTGAAACAAATCGAACAAAACAACCTGCTGGCCCGCATTGGCCGGGTTTTTCTGGTGTTTCTGGAGGCAATTGGTCGCTTGTCGCTCTTCATCAGCAACGCCATCATGAGCGGTATCCGCCCACCTTATTATCCGCGCCAGCTCGGGCGCATGATGATAGAAATCGGCTATTACTCCCTGCCCGTGATTGGCCTTACCGCGCTATTCACCGGCGCGGTCTTGGCGCTTCAATCATATTCCGGCTTTGCCCGCTTCTCGGCGGAAAGCTCAATCCCTATCGTGGTGGTGCTCTCCATTACCCGCGAACTGGGGCCCGTCATGGCAGGGCTCATGGTAGCCGGACGCATTGGGGCGGCCTTTGCCGCTGAAATCGGCACCATGCGCGTGACCGAGCAGATTGACGCGCTGGTCACTCTTTCCACCAATCCGTTTCAATATCTCATTTTCCCGCGCCTCGTGGCAGGCACGCTGATGCTGCCCTGCCTTGTACTTGTGGCAGATATTATCGGGGTATTTGGCGGCTACATAGTGAGCACCCATTCGCTAGGCTTTGCTGCAGGGCCATACATCAATAATACCTGGAACTATCTTGAAACGAAGGACGTGGTGAGCGGGCTTGTTAAAGCCGCCGCGTTCGGGTTTATTGTCACCCTCATGGGCTGCTATCATGGGTATCATTCAAAAGGTGGCGCACAAGGGGTGGGCGCGGCGACCACCAACGCAGTCGTCAGCGCCTCGATTCTCATTTTACTTTCCAACTATTTCCTGACGGAACTGTTTTTCTCGGTATGAGCACCACTCCAAAAATCGAACTTCGGGATGTTTATAAATCCTTCGGCCGCAAGAAAGTGCTGGACGGGGTGAACCTCACCGTTACCCCCGGCGAATCCCTCGTGATTATTGGCGGGTCAGGATCGGGCAAATCGGTGCTTATCAAAAACATCCTCGGCCTCATTCGCCCCAATAAGGGCAAGATTTTCTTCGATGGTAAGGACATCACCCATGATTCTTTCCGCAAGCGCGAACCCATGCTACGCAAATGCGGCATGTTATTTCAAGGCGGGGCGCTGTTTGACTCTCTGCCCGTCTGGCGCAATATCGCCTTTGTCGCGACTCAGGGGCGCGGCGGCTTAAGTACGGCGCAAGCCAGGGCGCTGGCGGTAGAAAAACTCGCCGCCGTTGGCATGCCGCCGGAGGTGGCAGACCTCATGCCAGCCGAGCTTTCGGGCGGCATGCAGAAACGCGTGAGTCTGGCGCGCGCGATTGCCACCAACCCGGAGGTGATTTTCTTTGATGAGCCCACCACCGGCCTCGACCCGATTATGGCGGATGTGATTAATGAGCTGATTGTGTCCTGCGTCAAGAAACTCGGCTCCACCGCCATTACCATCACGCATGATATGTCTTCGGTGCGCAAGATTGCCTCGCGCGTGGCGATGATTTATCAGGGCAAAATCATCTGGGATGGGCCGGTATCAGCGATTGACAGCTCCGGCAATCCGTATGTTGACCAGTTCGTCCATGGCCGCGCCGAAGGGCCAATTACCCAAGGGGTCAAGGGTTAGCCCTCTCTCTGCTTCGAGGATTTCTCTTTTGCCTGCAATTCCACCTGCCCCGCCTGCACCGTCACTTGCGGGTTGTCCGCTACGCGCAAGGGAGAATTGCTGGCGCGCGCGAACAAGTTCTGCATCCGAACATGCAACGAAGCGCCATTATTGAAGTGGCGCTCAGGCTTAACCTGCTTCGCATTATCTGCGCTTGCGCCTTTAACATTTTCCATCAACAGATAGTGCAATATGGAATCCTTAGAATCCTTGCATTTCTTGATCATGGCATTGGTGAAGGCGCCGCCGCCGATAAACAGGCTTACCCCCGTAACGGGGGAATTTTTCATAAACTGAATGATATTATCCGGCACCTGATCGCGCAATCCTTTCTGCGGCACCACCCAGCTGATGGACTCCGCCAGATCAGTTGTATCCTCCGTGGTCAAGGCCAGCACTTCAAATTTCCGTTCAGGGTGGCTGGCGTTATATGCCATTATTTCTTTATCCAGCGTCGCGGTCACCCCTTCATTTTTACTGCGCCCAACAACAAAATAAGATTTCTCCGGATCAAGATGCCGGATGAGTTCCTGTAGCGTCGCTTTGATTTGGGCCTGGGTTTTTTCATCCACATTATCAAGCGACTCTTTCGAAGCACCTGCCACCAGAATCGGGGTTTTACCGGCAAAGCGCTCGGGCAGCATCGGGCGGATGGGATCAAGCGTTTTTGGATCCATCATTTGCTGGACTTGTGCAATATGCGCCGCACATTCCTTCAGAAATTCCGCGTCCGCCTGCTGTCCGTAGCGAGCCTGATAGGCGCTGGTTTTCAGGGCATCGCATTGCTGCTGATGCATGATAAATCGATCCTCATTCGCCCGCATGGCCTCCAGCTGCTCAAGTGTTGCGCCACCTGCAAGCGTCGCCAGCGCCAGTTGCTGCGGGTTAGTCTGAATCGCCCCCGCACCGTCACTACCTAAAAATACGCTCTTGCAGCAGCCAAGCCAGCGCGTAAACGGCACTTCACGCAGGTCATGGATATTACTATAGGCCAGATTGGATGATGGACAAAGCTCCAGCGAAACCAGTGGCGGGTTCTGGCTGGAAAGCCCGCGAATTTTGTCATCAAGCGCGGGGTTTTCCGCCTCTCTTATGGCGTGTGCAATTCGCACCCTGACGCCGAATTTCTCGGCAATCCGAATCGCTTCCGCCACGTTGCCACTATTTTTACTGGTTTCACCCGCATGCACACGGATGGTGAAATCGCGCTTGAAATTCCAACCCTGATTTAAGGTTAAATCTGTTCCTTCCGGTGCACTCGCCCAACTTGCCAGATGTGAAAGTGCTGCCGAAAAATCGCTGGTGCGGTTAGCTTCATACCCAAGTAAATCCACCCCCACCACCAGTGGATGCCGTGCGGCATATTTAATCTTCTCAATTTCTGCCATTACTTTCGCCGGCGTATAGCTACGCGGAATCCCCACCAGAAACCTCAATTTTACTCCGGTTTCCGATTCCGCTTCGCGCACGGCTTCAATCATTTCAGCAAACCAGCGCGCTTTACCTTCAGTATCAAGATTGAGCATAGCGGCGGTCGAAAGCTCGGCATAGCGCACCCCGTTTCTTTGATATTCGCGGGCAATACGCAGGATCATGTCTTTAGTGATTTCCGGATTTTTCACCAGCGGATTGACGAAGCGATAATACTCGCGGTCAAAATCGCTGAAACACATCGTGACGTCTTGCGGAATATTAAATTTCTGCTGTAACTGCTGTTGGTGTTCCGGCGTCAGCGCCCGCAGCGGAATCACATCGCAAGGTTCATTTTGCTTTTCACACGCGAGACCTTCGGCCTCACAGGGCGAAAAGCGCATCCCACGGCCACCCTTTTTATGGAGGGCAGCCTGTTCTGCTTGATTTAATGTAATGCCAAGTTTTTCCAGCAGCTCCATCGGATAACTAAGATTAAGTGCAAGGGCCATCTGCATCAGATCAGCTGCGCTCAGCTGCGCCGACGAATGGGTGTGCAAATCGGTGATGGGGGCGTGTTTCTGCGGATCAAATCCATCATATTTCTTGCGCTGTATTGGCAGATGGTTCGGGCGCACTTCGTAATTCGCCAGCATCCGTAACTCATCCACGCTCAAGCGCTGGTTGAAACTTTGCGAAGTGGGAATAAACCTCTCCGCGTCTCGCTTCCAGGCAAATACGGGCTGGCCATAAAGTGTAAGTGTAATTTCCTTCGCCCCCGCTTTTAGCGGTACTTCGCTGAAGGTAAGGGCGTGGTTGTTTGGGTTTAGAAACGGCGTCAGGCTTAGCTCCTCACCATCCACCATTAGCCTAAGCCCTTGCTGGAAATGTCCCTCACCCCCCCCAAGTATTGCTGGTTTAGCAAGCTGGCTCAAATCAACATTCAAATCCAGAGTTTGAGCAGATGCGTTTGTGGAGATATTTAGCGACAGCGCGATCTGGCCGTTATAATCAAGCGTAGGTTGCGTCATGGGAAGTATTGTTGCCATTGCGATTTACTCTTTTACTTGCATTCTTTCATAGCATAATAATGCTGTAAAATCGTTAAGAAATTGTGACATTTTCAGTAAAAAACATGGCCAAAGCCTCACCCACCACGCTTTATGTCTGCCAGGCTTGCGGTGCTCAGAGCCGCAAATGGGTGGGCAAGTGCGAGGCTTGCGGTGAGTGGAATACGCTGGTCGAAGAATCCTTCACCCCCACCCCGAAAGGCCTGACGCCGGGCAAGGGCAAGGGGGTGGAGACGATTTCACTTGCCGCCCCCGTGACATTGCCGGAGCGCCGCAAAACCGGCATCAGCGAGCTTGACCGGGTGCTGGGCGGCGGGCTGGTGGAAGGCTCGGCCACCCTCATTGGCGGCGATCCG